>PQXD01000040.1 GCA_003194485.1 Deltaproteobacteria bacterium | reverse complement strand
ACACAAATGTTTCACTACAGGCTTTGCACTTATATTGGTTAATGCCAAAAAGTACGACGTTATCCAGGCCGGATTCCGTATAGTGATAGGGTTTGTTCTTATTGACCTGGAGTTCCCCTCCGCATTGAAAACAGGTCTTACTCATTTTTTTCTGTCCCTCCTAATACCGTCACCAATAAAATTGTGCGATGATCCAAAATTGCCGTTACCACTGCTCCAGGAGTTCCATCCATGTCTTCGCACTGAAATGTATATCTCCAATTTTGGCGGTCTTGGTTGAACTCTTTTTTGGTTATCCTGCCGTGTTTGAGGATGTAGATTATATCCCGGTTAGTATAGCCACGCTCGATCATACGTTGTTTTACATGGGAGCTATATATAATTTCACCGAACCGACTGATTTCTCTTACAATTTCTATTACTGTATGTCGTCAAGTTTCTTGGAAGGATCGAAATGCATGTACCACTCCTCTGAAATCCCCTTTTTTTGCTATTAGTGCCATCTCTCCTCCCTCTTTTTTCCCACGAAGCTCACTTCCACTTTTCCTGATTTTTAATTCCTATTGGGTCTATTAAGTAGATACCAAGAACTTGATTCAGGCGCAACAAAATTGGGATTTTTTGTTTACTTTTCGGAAATATTTTGAGGGAAGATTAATTAATAGCAAAGAAAAAGAAAGGGTAGATCAAGCTAGTCACTTACATCTCCCATATCTAAAAGGATTTTCATGCATAAGACTCCAAAGGGAGTGTTTCGATTCGTTCATGACCGACCGTTCTGCGCGCATATACCAAGCAGGCTTGAATATCTTCCTGTTCCAGCCATGGATATCCTTCAAGAATAGTCTCCATGCTGTCACCGGCAGCCAGCATGCCGAGGACATGCTCCACAGCAAGCCGGCGTCCCCTTATAATTGGCTTGCCGCTGAAAATTTTCGGATCTACTGTTAGGCGTTGCAAAAGTAGATTCTCGTCCATTGGTTTATCTCCTGTATTTTTTTAGCATACTGAATAACTCTATGATTTTATCAAATTGATAATGTTGCTGTTTAAATTTAATATTGAAATAATTTTATTTTAACACGAATAACCAAGATATTACACATCCTGCGTTAGTATCTTCAGCAGATGACCCCGGTACCATCTTCCGGAACTACGGGCAGGCGCAGATTGGCGCAGATAATCGGCGTTAAGACCACTTAGAGTATGGGGATGTAAGGAGCATACCCATGTCATACAACTTTTTTATACACGACGTCAGACATAGCTGCCGAAAATTGATAGATCCCTTTCAACAATTAATGTGTAATTCAAAATACTTATGCGAAATAGCAATTGCAAAAATCGGCAATTACTTATGACGCTGTATATAGAAGCCCCTGAACTGTTTCACAAAAGCGGCCATATCCGCATCTTTCCGGATTCCCAGACGGGTCAGAGAAAAATCATATCTGACCGGATCAGCAGGGGCAATGGTTCGGAAGGCCCTGGTGATCTCCGTTGCCGCGTGCATGTCTGCGTGTTTCCGCGTTGTAAACCCAAGCAACCGACAAATCTTGTGCATATGAGTATCAACGGGAACTATCAGCTTTGATGCAGACACATTTTCCCATCCCCCGGATCCACCTCATCGGAGCGCACCACCCACCTTAAGAAGAGGTTGAGTCGCTTGCATGCGCTGCCCCTGGTGGGCGATGGCACCAGGTGATCCAGGTTGTCACCGGCACATGCGGTCAGTTCCCTTATAAAGGTAGAAAGGGCCGGAAGTATTGTATCGTCATCATCATTCAACCCTGCTGAAAAACATGCTTGAAGAGAACCGTGACGTTCCAGGACCTCCTTTACACCGAATAACATGGCGCAAAGCTTCTGGCCGTCAGTGAACCGGTGCCTGAAGCCGGAAAAGATCCAGCGCATGGTCTTGAGGGAAGCCCGCTTCAAGAAGACCCGTGGAGTTGGCTTCATCCGTTCAAGAACAGAGGAAATACTTTCGAGAATATAGGCAACCCTTCCGTAGGCAAGCGATGAGGCAATAAATGCCACGATTTCGCGGTCACAAAGGTCCTCGTAATGATACAGGAACTCTATGGGGTCGGGATGTACAAACTCGCGCCGATTGTACTGGCGGTATAGCTCCTCGAATTTGTCTTTAGAGATTTCTGGCGGCATATGCAGACAACTCTATCACAGTTATACTTTGACATGAAGATTGGCCACCCGCTCGCTGTGCTCGCTCGACACACACAGACGAACACAGACTCTGGCCATCTGCCAAACCGGCAAATGGCCAAATAGCCACTTTTGCCGATTCCCGGCAAGTTTTGACATCCTGATCCTTATAGAGTAACCTTCCTTTAGATATGGTACTTGCCGGCTGACTTTCTGAATCGCTCAAAAAGCGATTTTCTATCAGTTCAGCTTTCCTGTCAGTTTCTCTTCCCGGAAACGGATGAGGTGTATTCAGCCAGATGATTCACCGGATAATTGCATTGTAAACATCAATACTGCCGGCGTTGTTGTCTTATGATCACATGGGAATGCAGGTATAACCTGTTATTTGACAAAAATCTATCATGACAACAAATACAAGGCATAAAAGACTGACAGTGCTGCAGGTGGCGACGATCGACAAGCCGATCAGGCCTGGGCTGGGTTATAGTCCGATAGAGACTGTTATACAATATTGATAAAGGACTCCGGTCCCTGGGTCATAAGTCCATAGTTGCCTGTCCTGCCGATTCCTGTATTACCGGGGAGCAATACGTAACTGTCCGGCAAAGTTTCGGTAACTATGTGTGTAAAGGCACCTTGGAGCAAAAAATGGCCGTTAAGGTACACCTCTTGAAAGCGCTTGAAAGGGCAAAGAGGGGCGACATTGATGTTATCCAGATGCACGGATGGCTGGACTACGTTTACAGCGGTGTATTCAATCCGGATCCGCCGATCGTGATGACCCTTCACGTGCCCGCCGAAGACTGTTGTGTTAAAAAAAACCAGTATCAACAGCTCAACATCATGCAGAATCCATCCATGCATTTCGTGGCAATAAGCGAGTACCAAAAACGGCAGTATAATGGATTGGCGAATATCAAAACCATCTATCATGGGATTGAAATAGAAGACTGGTCTTTCAAAGAAAGACCGGCCAAAGGCGACTATTTATTCACTATAGGCAGGATAACCCGGGTCAAGGGACAGGATAAGGCCATAGAAGTTGCGAAAAAGACCGGCGCTAAACTCATTATTGCCGGCTGTGTGCAGAATAAGCCCGCAGACCTGGAGTTTTTCAAAGGCATGAAGCATTCTATCGACCTGTTTGCCGACATTTCCAAACACCCCGTTGATAAAGACTATTATGAGAAGGTAATAAAACCTTTACTGGCATGCGACAAACAGATTATCTACATCGGAGAACTCGACAGAGAGCAAAAAAAACAGTGGTACCGGCATGCGCGGGCCACCTTGTTTCCTGTACAGTGGGGCGAGCCGTTTGGACTGGTCTTGATCGAATCAATGGCGTGCGGTACCCCGATCCTGGCACTCAAGAAAGGGGCCGTTCCGGAAATAGTGGTGAACGGAAAGACAGGGTTCGTGGTGAATTCTCTGGATGGCATGGTTAGGGCGGTTGGTCACATGAATAGCATTGATTCCCGTGAATGTCAGAGGCATGTGCAGAATCGTTTCTCCGTTACATGTATGGCCGGGAAGTATTCGGAGTTGTATCAAGAGATAGCAGAGGGCCATAAGATATCAGATAACAGGCTGTCAACCGGCTATCTTTATAGACCTTTCGACCATGGCACACTATAGTCATATAATAACCTAAAATGATCGGTTCCAGGTTCCAGGTTCAGGGTTCAAAGGTTATAGTCTACTGATATCCTTCTTGCCAGGCAGGGTTTCAACCGGAAACCGTGAACGTTGAACCACTCAACCCAGGAATAAATATATGCCCAGAGACATTCCGGTAGGCAACGGCAATCTCCTGTTGAATTTTGACCCGGATTATCGGATCAGGGATGTGTATTTCCCGTTAATAGGCCAGGAGAACCATTCAGAGGGAGGGCCGTTCCGTTTCGGGGTCTGGGTGGACGGACGCTGCTCCTGGATGGGCCCGGAATGGGAAAAGGACCTGAGGTATCATGATAACGGCCTCGTTACCAAGGTTTTTTTGAAGAATGCGTCCCTGGGGTTGGAGCTGCGCTGCTCTGACGTGGTCGATATGGACGTGAATGTATATATCAAGAAAGTCGAAGTGAAAGATCTGCAAGGGGAAGAGCGCCAGGTGAGGCTTTTTTTCAGCCACGACTTTCACCTCTACGGCAATACTATCGGAGACACGGCCTATTTTGATCCGCGAACCCGTTCCATTATACACTACAAGGCCAACCGGTATTTTCTCATCAGTTGTTGTGAGGCCGGGGGATGCGGCGTAAGGTGCTATGCATGCGGCGACAAGGAGGTGCCGGGGAGAGAGGGGACATGGAAAGACGCCGAGGATGGCGAGCTTAGCGGATATCCGGTCGCCTGGGGCTCTGCCGACTCCACGATCGGGATGCCTCTGTACGTGCCTCAGGGCGGGAGGGCAACGGCCTTTTACTGGGTGGCTGCAGGCCTGCGATACCATGATGTGGCTCAACTCAATCAGGTTGTTTCGGAGACAGCGCCGGAAGAACTTATAAATAGAACGTTGCATTACTGGACGGCGTGGGTTCAAAAAGAGTCCAGGTCTTTTGGCGACCTTCCCAGGACGGTCACTGACATTTTCGATCGAAGTCTCCTCATCTTGAGAACACAGATCGACGACCGGGGAGCAATCATCGCCGCAACCGACTCAGATATCGTCCGTTTTGGAAGAGATACATATTCTTATATGTGGGGCCGCGACGGGGCTTTCGTAGCCGCCGCTCTGGCAAAGGCCGGATACACGCACGTGTGTATGAAATTTTTCGATTTTTGCTCTCGTGTCCTATCCGAGGAAGGATATCTTTACCAGCATTATAATCCTGACGGATCATTAGCCAGCAACTGGCATCCATGGTTAGTGGATGGAAAGGCAGTGATTCCCATACAGGAAGATTCGACTGCCTTGATTCTGTGGGCGCTTTGGATACACTACCAGTACTCGAAGGACATAGAATTCATAAGACCTCTCTACAAGGAACTTATTCAAAAGGCCGCCGATTTTTTGGTATCACACCGCGATCCTGAGACCCTGCTGCCCATTCCCTCCTTTGATCTATGGGAAGAACGTTACGGGGTGCATTCCTTTACCGTCGCGGCAGTGATTGCCGGCCTCAGGGCGGCGGCGAATTTTGCAAGACTCTTTCAAGATACATCCCTGGCTGAGACATATGACACGGCAGCCGATCAAACGGGAAAAGGGCTTGTTGAGCATCTATACCATCCCGGCCTGAACAGATACGCCCGCTCAGGTTACCGGAAGGACAATGGTTATGAACTCGATGAAGTAATTGACATCAGCATTTTAGGCCTCACGACTCTGGGGGTACTTACACCCCGGGACCCGCGAATGTTCGAAACGATGAAGGCTATACGCGGGCAATTATGGCTGGATACTCCTGTCGGGGGTTGTGCCAGATACCAGGATGATATCTATCAACTGGAGGATGACAGCCCGGAGGACATCCCCGGCAATCCCTGGTTTATCTCAACGCTCTGGTTGGGAGAATACTTCATCGATCGAGCTGAAAATCTTCAGGAACTTCATGAGGCCCTGCCTTACCTTGAATGGTGTGCAAAAAATGCCCTTCCCTCCGGCGTGCTTGCAGAGCAGGTACACCCTGTAAACGGTTACCCTCTTTCTGTTTCCCTGCTTACATGGAGCCATTCCGCTTTCGTATGGACAGTCTTACGATATACGGAAAAGTTCAACTCTTTACAAGACTGACGGAACCGGGAAGCACCACCTGGCAAGGCTGCTAAAATACCGGCCGCTCCATTCCGGGCATTCTCAACGCCCGGGCAGACAATGACCTTGATAACGGATCGTCAGACTCCGGATAAGGCCGGATGTACCTGGCTGCATCCAGTTCAATCAACATCTCTGGGGAAAATGTGGGACATCCTATGTTCCCCCTGTCAAGCTAAATAATTTCTTTTTTAAAAACAGCTAGTTGAACATTTAGGTACCTATAAGGCGCAAGTTCCCTGCTGGGCCTGTAACAGCTCCATAAAAAGGTCCGGCGGAACTCTCACCTATAGCGAATCCTGGATCTAA
>PQXD01000039.1 GCA_003194485.1 Deltaproteobacteria bacterium | reverse complement strand
CGGTACACTGATTTCTACGTTCATGGCACTTCTCCTTTCGGTTTGATTTTTTGGTGATCAAAACCATTACAAGAAAAAGTGCCTTTTTCTACCCTTTCAGAATTCACACAAAATATTTTACACTACCCACTTTATGTATTTTCCTTAGAGGCGAAAGGTCTGACAGAGATGTTCATGCATACGGGCCTTGAGCCTATGAACAAAGTAAAGCTTGCTTTTTATCAATTTTTCTGGAGCTTTACAAACCTTATGGTCATAAGGTTTGGACCATTTCTTATCGGTATTTATGTCTTTTTGAGATTCAGGGAGTAAAGAACAGCTTGATTTTTTTAAAGAAGTCATTAATGTAATCCTTGTAATCTGCTTGCTCTGTGAAATGCGTAGCCTATTTCTCTGGGGCGAAATCTGTGGATAATGTTCATCTGTTGAGTCGGTTTTTTCGCTTTGTGTGAGGTGTCATTATGTACCGCCGTTTCTTGACTGCCATCGTCATATTGTCAGTAATGGGGTTATCAGATCCTGTCTGGTCGGCTGGGCCTTCCGGTTTTACTCAGGCGGACCGTGAGCGTCTGATCCGGCTGGAGGCGACTCTTGAAACCTTCATGAAGGCTGTTGACAGGCGTTTTGAGGGAGTTGACAAGCGTTTTGAAGGAATTGACAAGCGTTTTGAAGAGCTGAGGCAGGACATGAACAAACGCTTTGAGCAGGTCGACAAACGCTTTGAGCAGGTCGACAAACGCTTTGAGCAGATGATGAATTTTATGTGGATATTGGCGTCAATATTTGCAGCTATGACTGTGGCGAACATAGGTTTTGCCTATTGGGACCGCCGTACGATAATCAGGAAGGCAGTGGATGAATCGGTGGCCAGGATCGAGCGCAAGGGCAGCCTGGCGCAACTCATCAATGCCCTCCAGGACCATGCCAAAGACGACCCCAAGCTGGCTTCCATATTAAGGAATCATAATCTCCTCTGATTTTCAGATGTCTGCTTATGTAAGGAGGGAATATGCTATATCGCGTCATAATAATCGCCATAATTATGTCATTTGGGGAATTGGGGCGCACGGCTCATGCGGTAGAAGTAGCGCCCAGGATTACTGACCGGGAAATCATCCAGGGTCTTGCGGAAATTAAGGGAGAAATCCGGGGGATTAAGGCAAGATTGGACTCTGTCGACAAACGCTTTGAGCAGGTCGACAAACGCTTTGAGCAGGTCGACAAACGCTTTGATGTAATGCAGCACAATATGGATAATCGTTTTGATTCAATCGAAAAGAAGATTGATCAGCTTGTATTGCTGATGACCAGCATGGTGGGAGCCTTTGCAGCAATAGTGGCGATTACCATAGGTTTTGCCATTTGGGACCGGCGTACGGCGGTAAGGCCCTTGCAGGCCCAGATATGGCTCCTGGAAAACGAAAAGGTTGAAAAGATGCGAAAGGTTATGCTGGCCTATGCCGAGAAAAACAAGGACTGGGCCGCGGTGTTGCGCAGCTTCGGGCTTTTGTAAGCCTTTTTGTCTTTTAATCAGATTTAGCCATACTGGTGAAAATTGACCAACAATTGAATATTGCATCATATATCTGAAATAAGAAAAGTTCACTCACCGCAAAGACGCAAAGGACGCAGAGAAAGACCGTATACGTTCAGGGTGAACCCTGAACCCTTGAACCCCTGAACCCTGAACCTTGAGAACCTGAGTAGTTACTTTGGCATATTGTTTGCGTATAATATTACGGGTCAGGTTGGGATGAATACCTTAAAGATCACAAAATATATCCTTTTAATTTGCCTCGCAGTACTTTTCTTGCGGGTCTGTCCCGTTTTTGCAGAAGATGATGGCAATGAGACCATAGACCCGATTCAGGCTGCGGAGTCCGAAATACTGGCCGGGATCAACCTGGCACGCAGCGACCCCTGGGCGGAGGCGGAGAGACTGGGTCTGGACACCGAGGTTCTCAGGGCGGAGGTCGTGCCGGAAGAAACTGCCGCACAGTGGGACCGGGGCCTGTGGCCGCTGGTATCGAATCCGGTGCTGAACGAAGTTGCAAGGGCGCACTGTGAGGATATGATCGAGCGCGGTTATTTTTCGCATATGACACCTGATGGCCTCACTCCTGAGGACCGGGTTATCAGCGCCGGCTATAATGCAACTATTGTGAAAGAGGAACTGGGTGCCCTGGCCTTTAATTCCTACCTGGATACCGGCGAGGCCGCCCGGATGCTGACGGATGCCTTTCTGCGGGATTCTCTTGCGCAACGCGAGACCGGAGAGGGACCGACCCTGCTCAATGAAGGGGTTGCGGAGGTCGGGATCGCCCTTTTGGGCGGGGAGTTGACAATTTGCCAAGAACAGACACACGCTTACATACTCTGTATTCTCCTGGCAAGACCTGATGGGCCGGGCGCGGAAACATGGGTGCAATGCGGCCTGCTGTATGATGACAGTAATTATAATGGTGTCTGTGATCCTGGTGAGGAGATGCCGGAAATGGAGATGGCCATTCGTAATGGCGAGATCCTGGCTGTTACGGATGCCCGGGGCAGGTACTGCATACAGCGTCCCCTGGGGAGATGGGTGCTTCAGGCAGGTGGCAGGGTTCTGCCGCATACGGCCAGGCTGGATGACGTTATTGTAGATGATGGTGTCCTGTACAGAGATTATAGTTACGGGACTTTCAGGGAAAACTGGTAGAGTTTTTTAAAGTATGGATTGATAATTGTCGATCTTAAGTGTAATCGAGATAAAATGCCGACAGGTTGCTTATACTCTTCAGGTCAAAATATGGTATCTGTTCACAAGGCGGCAATGATACTCTGTCTTGTTGTTTTCCCGGCCGTTTTGTCCTCGTGTGCAGGGCTTCAAACCAAGTCGCCGGAGGATAGGCTTTTGCCCAGGGCCAGAGAATTTTGGGCAGCCAGGGTTGCAGGTGACTCGATAACATGCTATAAATTCGAAGAGGTGTCAAAGACCGGCAAACAACCGGCCAGTGTCTATGTCAGAAAACACGGAGGTCTTATCTATAAATCGGCTGAGGTAACAGGAACAGATATCAATGGCGAAGATGCCACCGTCAAGGTAAAATTGAGCTACATCATTCCTGCGCTCGGATCTCGAAATACATTTAATACGGAGGCGGTAGACAGGTGGAGATTGATAGATGGCGAGTGGTATCACCATCAGGAAAAAAGCCTGAGCGATGCTATATCAGGCAAATAATAAGGAAAGGGAGGTGATATAGAAAGTACTGGTCGGGCTAATCACCCTGACAGGCATTTATGTTAGGCGTAGGACTTTTAGTTAAAACATCCAAAAAATCACCAAAGGGAGGAATAAGACGTGAAAAAGATTACAAAGTGGGGAATAGGTCTGGTCATGACGTTGGCCGTGATGTTTATGGCCGGCCAGGCAGGTGCAGTAGTTTTGGGTTATTATAGTACGGGTCAGCTTGTGCCCAAGGTCTATCATGATGGCGCAAACGTAGATACCGTGGTTGGTCTTTCGTGCGTTAATGCCACTGGCTGCGACGTCTACTGGGCATTCTTCGACAACAACAGCACCCATATAACAGACGGCATGATCGAAATGACCGAAAATGATTATTACGGCTTTTCATGGATGGCAGAGTCCGGTGTGGGCCTTGAAAATGTAGACGGCTACCTGGTCTTTACATCAGGTGACGCTGCTGCTGGTCCGGCTGCTACCGCTGACATCTTTGCCAATGCATTCATGGTAGACACGGCAGGTAAGGACGCGGTCCTTGTGCCTGTATTGCCTATATTTCTGGATGACTATACATCAGGAACCGATCTTACGTCTATGGACGCGACCAGTATCATATCATTAGCTACCGGGTCTCCTCCCGGCGCCGTCCTTGACATTCGTTACTGGATCGACACGGCATACAGCGCCACCACGGACATAGTGCTCTGGTCGGTCTGTGATGCCTCCGGCACTTATAACATAAACATATACAATGACGAGGAGGGACGGAAGTCCGTCAACTTCGAACTTCCGAACCAAGAGCTCAACATAGTGGATCCATCGACCATCGTGGGCAGGCCGGCCGACTACATCGACGGTTTCATACGCTTTACCGTCCCGGATGGTACATGTGATCTGGCTGCAGGTGATGTCAATGACATGTTTGTCTTCAGCTATGTTGACAGCGACCTGATAGGGGCCATGCAGACCCTGCTTGCCGGCGAGCAGTAACAGGTCGAATGAAGTTCGGACAGTCCGTTTGATTCATCCAACTGGCTGAACGGGAAGCAGAAGAGGCGGGATTATTCCCGCCTCTTTTTTTGCTTATCTCTTGTTTCATGAATAAATACCAAAGGCCCCGATCCTGATCACATGTCCGCAAATCACGAAGACGCCTTTTTCGGTCTTCCGGAGGTCTGGCCCCGGCCTGCTCCGCCCCCCGGCTTTGACCGGATCGGCGAAGGTGTGCGTATTGCGGGCACGGTCACGCTCTATCGCCGCGGGGGGGACCGGCGCCGCGGCATAACCCTGGGAGACGGCGTGGTCCTTTTTGGCCAGGTACGCCTGGTTGTAGGTGACCTTGCATTGAACCATCAGGCCGATCTGGTCCTGGGAGACCGGGTGTGGGTGAATACGGGTGCCTATCTCTCGGGTGAAGGGGGCCTTTTAATCGAGGACGGAGTGCTTATAGGCCCCGGGGCCAGGATACTCAGCGCAGGGCACGGTATTGACGGGCCCCCTGAGAATATTATAGACCATGCACTTACTTACGGAGCGATCCGTATCTGCCGGGGTGCATGGATCGGGGCGGGGGCCAGCGTGCTTGAGGGCGTGACTATCGGCAAGGGGGCGGTCGTGGGTGCCGGTGCCGTGGTGACCCGTGACATTCCACCCTTTGCCATAGCAACCGGGAACCCGGCTCGATTTCTTCGTTGGCGCAAGGGCTTTGAGACCCGCGATTCAGCCGGGGCGGCCGGAAGGTTACGCAAGTGGCTGCGGTATGTCATGCGCCGCTTTTAGATTGTACAACTTCTTGGGTCCTCTGTCCATGGCGGTCTATTGACGGACAGATGCATTATGTTAATGTAGCGCATCGATATATCACACGGATCAGTTGAGGAATAATTCTATGGAAGACTCGTGCGGACCGGGGTTACGGGGGGCCGGCATTTGGTGAGTTTGCTGTTTGGTATCGGGATCATCCTGGCCCTCTCGGGGTGTGCGGGGATCGGACAGTCCTCTTCCCCCGGGCCTGGCTTGCGGACATCCGGGCAGGGTGAGGGCCTGACGTCCCATGTGAGGCTGGACACGGGGCGGGTTCCTTATAGTGTGACTGCTGCTGATTTTGACTGCGACGGATACACTGATCTTGCAGTCATTGGCCACGGGGCCGGCGATATCCGCATTTATCAGGGCCGCAAGGACCGGCGTTTTGAGCCCGGGCCGGTCTATCCTGAGACCGAGGTAGGCTATCATCCCGGCATGGCCCGGCCGGTGGATTGGAATCGCGACGGACGTCCTGACCTGATTGTGGCAGGCGAAGGAAGGAAGGAGGTCCAGTACTGGGAAAACAGGCCGGGGGGACTGGTCAAGTCCGCTGTGTTTAAGGTGCCTTTTGGCCCTGTGGGCATTGCAGTATCGGATCTGGACAGCGACGGACGCCGGGATATTGTCCTCGGGCCATACAGCGGGGACAGGATCTATGTGTTATGGGGCCTCAATGATGAACCGTTCCGGTTTGAGATCCGGCAACTGGAGGCAGCTCCCACCCCAATGTATGTGCACGTGGCCGACTGGGACGGAGACGGCCGCCAGGACATTCTCTGGGCAGAGTGGGATGTGGGTTCCATCTGTGTGGCCATGAACAGGGGAGACCGGACTTTTGAAAAGCGTTATCTCCGTCTCAAGCCGGAGGAAAGAAACGACGCCCCAAGGACCGTGGTTACCGCGGACCTGGACGGAGACGGGAACCTCGATGCCATCGCTCCCCTGGAGACAGGTAAGGGTGCATTGTTGCTGTACGGTGACGGTAAAGGCGGAGTAGCACTTACTGACAAGATCCCTGCGCCGGTGTGGGGATACAGCGGGATTGCCGCTGTGAGTGCAGGGGGAAATCACCCGGCCATGGTCGGGCTTGGAGAAGAGGGCAGGAACTTCATCGCAGTCCGGTCGGGCGAGAGCAAATGGGACTTAAAAGAGCTGGATGCCGGAAGCCTGCCGCGGGACCTCCAGTTTGTGGATATTGATCAGGACGGTTATCTTGACCTGCTGTTCGTGAATTCAGCCGGATCTACAATGGAAATACACTATGGTCCTCTATATGATTGATGAAATCATGGTAAATATCCGGTGAACCCGTGGTCCACTGTGGAAGTTGCCATCCGTGCCCTGCCGCAGGAGCGGTTTGCCTTTTGCAGGGTTTCGATCGCGGGCCGGATTGCACTGCCTCTCCGGTCTGCGATG
>PQXD01000038.1 GCA_003194485.1 Deltaproteobacteria bacterium | reverse complement strand
TACACAGCGTCATAAGTAATTGCCGATTTTTGCAATTGCTATTTCGCATAAGTATTTTGAATTACACATTAATTGTTGAAAGGGATCTATCAATTTTCGGCAGCTATGTCTGACGTCGTGTATAAAAAGGTACAAAACTATTGCCAGGTAAGGCTCTAAAAAAATCCAGGCTTTTCCCGGTCCTACTTCACTGATTTGTTAAAACATTCTTTGGAAACACTTTCCGTTATTCTCTCTACAACACTATCTTTACCTGAAGCTGTTGACATTTCGATCATTGCACTGAACGACAAAGTACCTATTAACTCTGCGAAACAAATAATTTCATCTATTTCTTCCTCATCAATAACCGGCTCGATGCTTGCCGATTTAATCTTACGAGATATTTGGTGTAATCCCCCATGTGTATAGCTGTGCATCGCATTCCATGCATTTTGCTTGGCTTTTGCAAGAGTTTTTGGCCAAGCCTTTTTTTCCTCAATGCATTCGAGCATCTCACCAAATGCTTTTCTGAATTTGTCTTTTTCAATTAAAAGTTCAATATCGTCATAAGTGGCGCAATTTAAAAGCCATGTTGCACGAACGAACCCCTCAAATAAGGGGCGAACTAATGCATAGGCCGAAGAATAAATATTATTTTCGATCAAGACGATTATGGCGTTAGCGTGGTCGAGAACGGTATCAAAAAGAGCTCCAGAAACTCGATCCCTTTCGTCTTTTGATTCAAACGCTACCCCATCAATCTCATGATTAATTTGGGATAAAAGCAATTGTGCATGTTTTAGTTTTTTCATGCGTCTTAATATATTAAGCAGAGTCTGCTTTTTGAATTTTTTAAAAAAAGTCAATAATCAAGAAATCCATACACAAATATAAGGGAAAAATCAAGAAAACGGTCTTTTTGATTAAATATTAGGCTGATACGGCCGATAAGTCAGAAAGAGCATATGTTTTTTAAAGGCGTACTTTTCCAAATGAAGCCCTGAAGTCTGCTTTTTCGTGCTTATTTACCATAAAAATACATTTATTTAGCCACAGACCCACACGGACAATTTATCCGCTGGTGAGTCCACCAGCGGATAAGGTTTTTGTCTGTGTATGTCTGTGTATGTCGAGCGAGCATAGCGAACGGGTGGCTAATTATTTTCATGCGTGGGGGTGACGAAAGGCCCCGTCATGAACGTTTGGTTTGAGGAGGAACATTTGGAACCGGAAAAGAAAATTGGGGCCGAAGGTGTCATCATTAATGAGGTGCAGCTCATTTTAGCGGAAAAGAGGACCTCACTATCAACCATGCGCACAGGGATCGCCATTTTGGTCTTGCCCCTTTCAGTACTGAGCGTCCTGATAGCCTTTTCGAAATACTACGATGTTATGCAGGTAACTCGTCTGCTTGTACCGCTATTAGTAATTATATCTGGTTTGGTCTTTCTGGGGTCATACCTCATAATCCGGTCGATCGTGCAGATTCACCGCCACGATCGGCTTATCTTGAAACTCAAGCAAGAACACAGCAGGATCTCCGAGTTTCTTGACTGAGCTATAAAAGAGTCAGCCAAACTGAATGTCAACGCAAAGCAGAATAGGAAATGAATCCATTACGTTCGGTCTTAAAGTGTTCGGATTGTTTTTATGTCAGGAGTAAAAGGATTGCGTTTGGTATCATGTAGTATGAGAGCACCTAACCCCGTGGCAGGCTTACTGTAAAACATGATCCCTCACCAGGGCGGCTGCGGACTTCAATGTGTCCCTTGTGGGCATGGACAACGGCCTGGACAAGACTCAGGCCAAGCCCGAGCCCTCGCCTTGAGCGGCTCTTGTCCCCGCGATAGAGCCGGTCGAATATCCTGGGAAGGTCCCCAGAGGCAATCCCCACTCCAGTGTCTTTTACAGATATTTTAAGCTCGTTGTCCTTGAGAGCTGCGTTTATATCTATATTGCCGCCCTTCTTGCTGTACTTGATGGCGTTGTCCAGGAGGTTGGCAATGACCTGTCTCGTATGGCTGGCGTCTACACGGGCCTTCAGCCCTTCGGGGACTGTGGCGGATATGCTTATCTGTCTTTCCTCGGCCACATATTGATAGAGTTCCACCACGTCTTTAATGAGCATTGCCACATCGACTTCCTCGATATTGAGTCTCATCACCCCGGACTCTGCTTCTGAGATATCCAAAAGGGTGTTCAACATGGTCATTAAGCGTTCTGATTCTTCCGCACAGTCCATCAGGGCCTCCCGGAGGGCCTCCTGATCGCTTTCTGACTGGAGGGTCGTTTCAACAACGGTCCTAAGCCGGGTCATAGGGGTCCTCAGGTCATGTGCCACATTATCCAGGGCATCCTGCATCCCGGTGATGAGCGTCTCGATCTTTTCCAGCATGTTGTTAAAGAGCCGGACCAGCTCATCTAATTCATCGCCGGTATGGCTGGAGGGTACACGGGCATCCATTTTCCCTGTGTCTATGTCACGGACAGTATGTATGAGGTCCCGAATGGGCCTGAGTGACCTGAATGCCAAAAAAGCACCGGCTATAAGCCCGATCAGCACTACGGGAATCATGATCAGACCGAAGATCTCCCTGAAACGTTCAAGGAAATCTTCCCGTTCTTCCGGCCCCTTGCCTACTTGAAGTATATAGCCATTGCTGAGATGCCTGGTAGTAACTTGAAGCACATCTTCGTCCTTTTCCCCGGGGAGAAACAGCAAATTATCAGTTGGATCACTGTTCTTATTGCTTGACATTTTGGGATTCGTTTTCTTAAAATGGCGGGGGACAGTGAGAACCAATGTACGGTTTTGGGGGTCTGCAACGCGGACGAAAAAACCCGCCAACCGATTACTGGAGTGTTCCTGGCGGATTTCTTTAAGCAAGGCATCTGTCCCTTCTGCCTGCTCCATCAATACATATTCATTGATCTTCAACCGGATCATCTTTTGATCCTGGTCCCTCACCGTTAATGAAACCAGAAAGTAGGCCAGCAGAAAAAGTGCCAGTGAACTCAATATGAAGATGGACGAATACCAAAGGGTCAGCCGGAAGGCCGTAGTTCTGGTAAATATACTAAGATTTTTTAAGAACATATCCAACGCCCCGGATGGTATGGATCAATTTCTTGTCAAAATCCCGGTCTAACTTGTTCCGGAGTCTGCAGATCAACACATCCACCACGTTTGTCTGGGGATCAAAATTATAGTCCCACACATGCTCCATAATCATGGTCTTGGAGACCACTCTCTCTGCATTACGCATCAGGTATTCCAGCAAGGAAAATTCCCTGGGCTGAAGATCAACTTCCAGCCCGGACCGGGTGACCCTGCGTTTTACAAGATCCATTTTTAGATCTTCAACCGTAAGTCCGGTAGGTTCCTGAGGACCGGAGGTGGAGCGGCGGATAAGCGCCTGTACGCGGGCCAGCAGTTCTGAAAAGGCAAAGGGTTTGGTAAGATAATCGTCGCTTCCTGTCTCAAGCCCTTTGACCCTGTCTTCTACTGACCGTTTGGCGCTCAATATAATAACAGGTGTATTGATTTTCTGCCGTCTCATCTCTGCTATCAGGCTCAGACCGTCCAGCCTGGGCAGCATAATGTCTACGACTGCTGCGTCATAGGGCACTGTGAGCACAAGGTCTAATCCTTCTTCACCATTTTCAGCATGATCCACGGCAAAGCCTGCTTGCTGGAGGCCCTTGACAATAAACGAGGCGATCTTTCTGTCATCTTCAACCACTAATATGCGCATGGCTCTCTCTTGTTAAAAATTCAAATGGTCCAAATGATGATCAAGGCCTTGACTTTTTACGACACTGTCAAATCCGGGTTTAAGGCCCTTTAGAGACGCATGCATCTTTTCTGCCTGTGATCGCAGTTATCAATCCGCACGTATTATCCTGCTTTTTTTCAGGAACCTGGCAACTCCATAAAGCAATATTGCCAAAAAAAGGAGACCTCCCCACAACAGACCCGTATCACTATGGAGATGGAACCCGGAGGCCAAATATCTGTCTTTCAAGAGCTGTATCATACACAGACCGGCAAACCAGCTAAAGGTGGTTCCATATTCTTTGACGACGAGTCTTTTCCAATGAAATTTCATAGACCTGATGGTACTTGCCATCCCATGAAGCCGCGGCATGAAGCGATTAACATCTTTGCAGTACTCATCATAGACATTACCAAATTTTTCTTGAAGAAAATTTTCCTCTGCCGCTACAATTGCGTAATATGCAAATATGAAGAAAATTCCTCCTCCAACGGCAAACCAGAAAGAATTAATGGCTATTCCGACACCTATAATTATCAAGATGTTTCCCAAATACAGAGGGTTTCGGCAATGGGCAAATATCCCGTCGGTTACAAGACCTTTAGCAAATATCCTGCGTTTCTTGCCCCCACGCTTTATATATGCCAGGCCGATAGTCAGCGCCCGCAGGATTTGACCTGACAAGGCAATTGCGAAACCTATCGCAAAGGCCAGCCATTCAGAAGGCAAGAGCGGCGTTCGGCCAACCAGCGCTAATCCAAAACATAGTGGAAAAAGGATATTGCGAAAACGAAATAGAAAATTGCCGATTGAGATCATTATTTGATTGCTACTATCCCACAAAAATTATGCCACTTGAAAAAGACATCGATCTCACGAAAACCGGCTTTTTTGAGCATCTTACGATTTTCAAGGAGCTTATAGGGGATGAGGACATTTTCAAGCGCTTCGCGTTTCTGAGTGATTTCCAGATTGCTGTAGCCCCGTCTTTTTTTCAATGCATAGTAGTATTTTATGAAAAGCCGGTTCAACATAGGGGATTCACCAAGGACTTTTTCGACTAATATCAGGCACCCGTCTCTGTTCATACCCTGATATATGGACTTGACCAGGGCGTTTCGATATAGGGGACGCACAAATTGCAGGGTAAGGATCATCACTACTACTGATGCATTTGAGATTGTTATCCCTTGATTTAAATCCACTTTTTGCAGTTCAAGATTTTTAGTTACCCCACGTTCATTAAGTTTTTCTTTACACCTTTTAAGCATTTCATCCGAATTATCAATACCAATCAGTTTGACATCTTTTTTGACCTGTGAAGCTATATTCACCAAAGTTGTTCCGGTGGAACATCCAAGGTCGTAGATGCTGCTGCCATCAACGGCAAAGTCATTTACCATTTCGGTGATCATCCGCTGGATCTCTATGTAAAACGGAACGGATCGGTTCAGCATATCATCAAAGACAGAAGTCACTTCTTCTCCGAAGAAAAAATCGCTTACAAGCATCATCTTATCACTAAAGATTTTATCTCTTGATTTTTCATTGAGTGGACTGCTCTCCATTCCACTTGCTCCTTGATATCTCACAAAACTCACCAAGTCTTTCATAGTGCTGTCCAGGCGGACTTATTTTTTTCTCATCCTTCAGAGGGCGACCTGCAATAACTTATTTCTGCTTCCCTTACAAAAAAGCATCTGATTATAACCAGCTATTATTAAAGAAATATTGCTCTGATATTACTTTTTTTTAATATGCAGTTAATCAAATCGTAATCTTTAGTCTATACATTTGTATCCCAATTTTTAAAGACATCACCCAATATGTTTTAGGTTACTTTCATGAATAGCTCTCAGAGTGAACATTTATGGGGGAACGGCGGAATTTGTTCAGATCGCAGATTAATGGCAGTTCTGGTTGGCTCTTAAAAGCTGTTTATTTGCCAATAAACAGGTCGTTGTCTTCAGGCGCTTGGTGTCCATGGGTGTTCTCAGGCCTGGCCCTTCTCGCTTATACATGGTTGACTCCGCTTAGAGACCTCTATGGGCTTGAGGCTAGAAACGGCCTTATAGCCCGTGAGATGCTGGAAGGAGGTCTTAGCCTGATTCCCAAGGTACTGGACAGACCTTACCTGGATTATCCCCCGCTCTATTTCTGGCTTGAGACCCTCTTTTCCTGGCCGTTTGGACACGTATGCACATTCAGTGCTGTTTTTCCCAGCGCACTTGCTGCATCCGGTCTGGCGGCTCTGAGTTACTATCTTGGGCGGGAGATTTCTTACTACGCAGGGTGGCTGACTGCTATAATCCTTGCGACATCTCCTGAGTTCTGGCTCAAGGGAAGCAGGGCAACCATTGACATGCTTCTGGCATTTGAAGTGACTTTATCGATCTTCTTTCTTTACCAAAGGTATAAAGAGGAGAGGCCGGTCAGGCGGTGGTGGTATATCCTGGGTGCGGCCCTGGCCATGATTTCCGCCTTTTTTACAAAAGGGCCGATAGGCATGGCCCTTCCTGTAGCCATTTGGAAAGGTACTCACTCTGATTTTACATGGTCTTTTTGTTTTTCTCTTTCTGGCCGGTTGGGGTATTTTCCTGTTTTATCCCATAAGCCATGTTGTATCTCTTAAGAGTCTGTCCCGCAAATATTAGTTGCAAAATGAGGCCGAATTCGGTAAAATATTATATAATTTCAACATGATAATTGCTTTTTGAGGGCCTCATGAACTACAATTTCAGAAGCTATAATC
>PQXD01000037.1 GCA_003194485.1 Deltaproteobacteria bacterium | reverse complement strand
ATTGCAAGCCAAGAAAAGGCGAGCCCTAAAGAGGCCTTCACTATTGCTAATGACTAAAGATTGAACCATGTTAGACTTTCAGTCGTATAAGAAATCTACCTGCTTTCAGCAGGTAGTGGTTTAATGAGATAAGTGACGACGGAAGAGGGATCGATCTGACGAACATTCGGCAAAGAGCGCTTGAAAAAGGCTGGATTCAGAAAGATCAAGTCTTGAGAAAGGAAGACTTGCTGAGATTTATTCTTATGCCCGGATTTTCCACGAGCTCGAAAGTTACGGAAATCTCTGGAAGGGGAGTCGGGATGGATGTGGTCAAGACACAGCTTGATCAGCTTGGCGGCACCATAGATATAGATACGGAAAAGGACAAGGGAACCAGGTTTACCTTATGCCTGCCCTTGACGTTTGCCCTCATGAAAGTCTTGCACGTGATGGTTCGGGACAATTCATACCTGTTGCCACTGCATGCTGTTTTTGGAACCGAAAGGTTCGACAAGAGACTCGTCAAAAATTTAGGGGCCAAGGAAATGATGTACCCATTCCACGGTGATTATCTCCCTATTATAGATATAATGAAAATTCTTAACATGGGTGTGCCTTCCGCAGATAACAACACCTCTGTGCTGGTCTTTGTGAATACTGGAAGAAAGGCCTTCGGCATACCTGTGGAGCAAGTGCTGGAACCGCAACAGATTGTTGTTAAAAACCTGGAGACAAACTACCGCACCGTAAAGGGGATCGCCGGTGCCACCATTATGGGGGACGGCTCAGTCTCACTCGTCTTGGATCTTTTGGGGCTTGAGGAAATATTTTTCAGACATCCCTTTAAAGGAGACGAATATAATGAAAGTGAAGAAAAGGTTGCACCTATATATACATCCATGGCCCACGGAGGCGGCCATTAACTTTATATTTTACGTTATGATCATGCCGACCAAAAAGATGCTGGATAATTACGAGATCGATTCATACACCCGGCATCCGGTTCTATGATCTGTAGAGGTGAAGTCATGATAAATTGGATAGATAAACTGCTGAAAGGGACCGGACTGCGTGTCAAGATCCTTTTGGCAACGATCATGGTAGTCGGGGTATTTACCGGCCTGTTCCTTTATAAGGCCATGTCTTTTCATACTGAAAGCGTCCTGGATCAGGTGGCACAATCGAGCCAGAGCCTGCTCAAAAACACATACAGTGCCATCAAATATCCCATGTCTGTTGGGGACAGCAGGACAGTCGAGGCCCAACTGAAGGACATCAAAGAGCATATGGAAGGCGTTGAGGTTTATATATCAGACCTTTGCCAGGACCTTACCTATGCCTCAGAAGAGGACCGCATTCATACCGGCATCACACAATATCTGTGGAGGGAAGAGACTCGGAAAGCCCTTGCCGACGCAATAAGTACAGGACGGCCGCCCAGAGAATCCTTCACGGAAATCGGGGATAAGGAGGCCTTCCTGGTCACCATGATGCCCCTTTTGAACGAGAGCAGTTGTCATCACTGCCACGGGAGAAATAAAAAAGTGCTGGGCGCCATGATCGTGAAACACCCTGTAACAGAGGTCTATGCCTCTCTCGCCTCGGCCAGAAATCGCTTTATCCTATTTTGTGCGGTGGAGATCATCGGGATCATACTTGTCATAAACTTCCTGTTTAACCGACTTGTAACCAGGCGCATCAAATCCCTGGCGGAAAAGACGGGCCAGGTCTCGGCCGGCGACATCACCGTTGAAGTCCACGACGATTCCAGAGACTCCATTGGGAGATTGACCCGGAATTTCAACCAGATGATCAGAAACATCCGCGACCGCATAGAATATGCCAACAGCCTGAGCCTGGGCATTACGGATGCCTTTTTTATGGTCGATCCTGATATGAAAATAACCTACATTAATGATGCGGCTGCCAAACTTGCCGGTGTCCTGCCTGAGGAGATCAAGGGCAAAAAAACCTGTGAAGAGATATTCAACGCTGATATGTGCCGCACGTCATGCCCCATAAAAAAGGCCATGAAAACAGGAGAAGTCACCGCTGGTCAGAAAGTCACCCTAAGAAACGCCAAAGGCAAAGAAGTTCCCATCATGGCGAGTGGTGCTACCCTATTAGACTCTTCGGGCAAGATCCTGGGCGGGTTCGAAATTATTCGTGATATCTCCAAAGAGGTCGAAGCAGAATCCGTGCTCAAGGATTCTTTTCTCAGGGAAGAAAAAGAAAAGGAGAGATTGCAAAACAGGGTCGAAAACCTTTCAGATATCTTGAGAAGGGTTGCCGAAGGGGACCTTACGGTAAGGGCCGAAATAGGCGGCGGAAATGATGCAATGGACCGGCTGGTTAAGAGGACCAACGAGACTATTGACCGCATGGAAGAGCTTATCGGGCAGACGAAAAACGCAGCTCTCACAGTAATCAAGGGTGTCAGGCAGATCTCTGAAGGAAACCAGGAGCTTTCGCAACGCATCCAGCAACAGGCCGGCACCGTGGAAGAGACAAGCGCAACCCTGGAAGAGCTTGTATCCAGCATCAGCCAGAATACCGCCAATACACAGCAGGCCGATGCGCTTTCAAAGGATGCAGTGGCAGTGGCCGTGGAAGGCGGAAATACAGTCGAAAAGACAACCAAGGCCATGAACGACGTGGCGGAAAGTAGCCGCAAGATAGTTGAAATGATGGATTTGATCAACGAGATAACCTTTCAGACCAACCTTCTTTCGATAAATGCCGCTGTGGAAGCGGCACGAGCCGGAGAGTACGGCAGGGGGTTTGCCGTAGTTGCGGACGAAATTCGAAACCTTGCAAAAAGAAGCTCTGACGCATCCAAGCATATTCAAAGCCTTGTCCGCGATATTATGGAAAGGGTTGACACGGGCAAAGAATGGGTTGGCCAACTGGAAAACGGATTTAAGAAAATCATCCAGACCATCAAACAGGCATCCGATGCACTCAGCGAGGTCTCCTTGGCCACGCAGGAAAGCTCAAAAGGAATTAAGCAAATTGGCCAGGGAATAAATGAGATGAGTGACGTTATCGAGCATGATGCAACACTGGTGGATGAATTGGCAAGCGCTACAGAACAGCTCAATGAAAAAGCCGCCCTGCTACAGGGCATGACCGATAAGTTCACATTGAGCGATCAGGGCGATATCGAGGTCGAAGATTTCAGTTTCAAAAGAAATACACCGATTTTAAAGAAGGAGAGGCGAGGAAGTAAACCGTTTACCACAAAGCCCCTGCGTGAAGAGCTGGCCAATCAGCATCCCATTGAGGAAAAGGGGGAAGACCTGATAGAAAAAGAGCTGGATGAAGGGTTTGAGGAATTTTAATGTCTGAAGTTCAGCAATATGTCATCTTTTCAATAAATGAACAGACGTATGGGATTGAGATCCTCAAGATAAAAGAGGTCGTCAGCTATAGAAAGATCACGCCTCTTCCAAACATGAGAGGGTTCATCAAGGGGATCATTAATCTGAGGGGTGTTGTCCTGCCCGTATTTGATTTGAGGGAAAAGTTTAATCTCCCGGAAACCACATACACCCATTTCCATACAATCATTGTAATGGAGATATCGGGAAGGGTCATTGGGGTTATTGTAGATGAGATCACGGACGTGGTGGAAATCCTCCCGGAAGAAATTCAGGCCACTTCCAATCTTCCTCCTGGCATGAAGACCGAATATATAAAGGGGATCGGGAAAAAGGAAGATAAACTTGTAGTCCTGTTGGATATAGATAGACTCTTGAGTCCTGAAGAACTCGAAATCCTGGATGCTGCCTGATCATCAGTATGGTGTGTTTTTATGACGGGCCACCTGTCGGAAAAAGAATTTGAGTTATTCAGGCATCTAATCAGGAAACATGTCGGCATCTCTTTTGCTCGTACAAAAAAGATGGCTTTGCAACGAAAGCTGGCCTCCAGAATGAGTAGCCTTGGGTTAGAGTCATATAGTGAATATTATCGCTGCCTGCTCCATGACAAAGAAGGCGGATGGGAATTAAGGCGACTCATAAATACGATTACAGTCGACCAATCCGCCTTTTTCAGGCACACGAAACAATTTGAGCTTTTGGCCAGCGTCATATTGCCTCATCTGGCAACCCGGAATAACACTACCAGGAAGCTGCGCATATGGTCCGCCGGATGCGCTACGGGCCAGGAAGCTTACAGTATTGCCATGGCAGTAAGCGAAATATTTGAAGAGGAACGCACCTGGGACATCAAGATCCTGGCCAGCGATGTTGATACCGACGCTCTCAAAATCGCTTACAGGGGCATATATCCAGAAGAGTGTATGCAACAACAGGTCCCAATAGAATACCTCAACAGATATTTCACAAAAGGCACCGGGAGGAACTCCGGATTCTTCCTGGCCAGGGAAGCCTTAAGAAAAAACTCTTGTTTCGCAGGCTCAACTTTGTCGATTTTGACTTTCCATTCAGAAGCCCTATAGACATTATTTTTTGCCGGAATGTGATGATATATTTTGATATGGAAATCAAAAAAAGGCTTATAGATAATTTCTTCCGTATCTTGGGGCAGGATGGATTCCTGTGTCTGGGAGCCTCCGAGTCCCTGATCGGTGTCGACGACCGTTTTGCCCCGGTGGGTTATTTCACCTATCAAAAGAGAGGTTAGTTTTGTACCGGTTTTACAGCCACACCTTAAAAAAACCAGTTATAACGCTTATAGCAGGTGAGTATTTTGCCACTCAAAATGGTGAGGTACTTCACACGATTGTCGGATCCTGTATTGCCACCTGCATCTATGATGAAAAAATAAAAGTGGCAGGGATGAACCATTTTTTGCTTCCGGGAATGGTCCGTCCCGATGAAATCCTGTCTTCCGAGGTCGCCCGGTACGGTATGTTTGCCATGGAGCTGTTGATCGGGGAACTTATTAAACTTGGGGCACGGAGAAAAGGGCTTCGGGCCAAGGTCTTTGGGGGAGGCAATGTACTGAGATTCAGGAGGGATGACGGCGATATCATCGAATCCAATGTCCGTTTTGCAAAAAAATTCCTCGAACTGGAAGGTATTCCTGCCGTAAAGATCGATGTGGGAGGCAGTACCGGCAGAAAGATATTCTTTTTTACTGACACTCACAGGGTCCTCTTAAAACGATTCGATATGAGACAAGACAAACGTTCCTTTCAAGACGAAGACTTTTATAAAAGAAGGATTTTTCAAAGACGGCTGGCAAAGTCGCGAGTGGTGTTGTTCTAAATGAAACCGATCCGCGTGCTCATTGTTGACGATTCACCTGTTGTGCAGTCGGTACTGACGACTCTGCTGTCGTCGGATACTGACATTGAGGTGCTTGGAGCAGCCTCGGATGCCTTTGATGCCAAGGATACGATCATAGAAAAAAGGCCTGATGTGATCACTCTGGACGTCGAGATGCCCCGAATGGACGGAATCACCTTTCTGAAGCATCTGATGCGCTTTCGTCCCGTCCCGGTGATCATGATCAGCTCGTATACCCGGAATAACAGCATGCGTACCCTGGAAGCCCTGAATATTGGAGCTGTTGATTTCATTGCCAAACCCAGAAAGAACATCAGGACCGGTCTCTGGGAGTTGAGGCATGAGATTATCGCTAAGATAAAAACGGCGGCACGGACCAGAATCAGGCCCTATGACCTGTTCGGCAAACACAGGAAACGTATTCCGGCGGTAAGTATTGCAAGCTCGGATAAGATCATTGCCATCGGGGCCTCTACGGGCGGCACCTGTGCCATAGAAAGACTGCTTGGGTCCATGCCTCCTGATGTGAATGGAATCGTCATAGTCCAGCACATGCCCGCTCGCTATACAAGTGGCTTTGCCCAGCGAATGGACTCGCTGTTTCCTATGGATATTAAGGAAGCCAACGACAGGGACCGTCTCGATAGAGGAAAGGTGCTGATAGCGCCCGGCGGATGGCACCTGCAGGTGGCAGAGGACCGTAAGGGATATTACGTCCGTCTGCAGAACGGCCGACAGGTCAATCACCAGCGTCCTTCTGTAGATGTATTATTCAATTCGGTTGCAAAGACCGCGGCCTCCAATGCCATAGGCATCCTCCTGACAGGGATGGGAGACGACGGGGCCGACGGCTTGCTGGCCATGAGGCAGGCCGGTGCCTTTACAGTTGCACAGGACGAAGCCACCTCGCTGGTGTTTGGCATGCCTGCGGCTGCCATCAAACGGGGCGCGGCAGAAATGGTGGCCCCACTGGATGACATACCGGATATTGTTCTTTCAAGGCTGAAGCCAGAGTGATGCGCAGTGAGAGCGCATAAGTAAAATCCGCATGGCGATTTCTCCAGGGAGTGAGCCGCAAATCCGAAATATGACTATTGAGTTAGCTCCGCATCATATGCTAATTGTAACGGATTATTGGATGATTATCCCTTGGAGTGACTTGCGGAAGTCCCGTAGTTTTCTTGGCTTTTGCAGTATGGGAAACCCTGGCTCCGGAGCGCAGCGGAGGAGAACAGGGAGGGTCCCATGCTGCAAAAGCCTCAGAAAACAAGGGACGAGAGCATTGGAGGGACAAGGGATGATCATCCAATAATCAAAGACTATATATCGAAGCGGAGCTAACTCAATAGTCATAATCCGAAATATGGTAATGTGGGGGTTACATGGCCAGGATACTTATAGTAGATGACAGCCGATTGATTGCCCACGTCGCGAAAACCATTCTGACCAAACAAGGGCATGAGGTCATTCTGGCCCAGGATGGCCTGGCAGGCCTTCAGGCAGCCAAATCCGAACACCCTGACCTCATCCTGTTGGATTTGATCATGCCGGTCATGGATGGATACCAGGTATGTCAAGGATTAAAAGAGGAG
>PQXD01000036.1 GCA_003194485.1 Deltaproteobacteria bacterium | reverse complement strand
AAAAAAAATTAGAAAAATTGAGGAGTTGACTCAAAAAATGGTTGCTCTATGAAAGAATCTTCAGACCAATGGCAGTAATTGTATGGCAAGCAGCCTACCCGGTGCTTGCTGCCTGTATCTTATATGAAATATCCAGTGCTCGTGAAATATCATGCAAGCCGGGATAAATTAAGTTAAAATAATCTTTATTATGAATGAAACAGTTCCCATGGCAAGAAGGGATTTACAATTTATCCCTGTCCAGTATGCCGGCCATCGGCTGATCTTCATCCAGGACCATCTCGGGCTGGCTCAGGAGGGCAGGCCGATATCACTCCCGCTTTATCAGGTAATGACCCTGCTGGACGGAACCACTACTCTAAGTGACCTGCAAATGGAGCTGATGAGGCAAAAGGGAGGAACCCTGGTCGGGAAGGACGAGGTGAAAGATCTGCTTGCCCGGCTTGATGAATCGTTTTTACTCGATTCAGAGAGATTTAAAAAGGCCAGGGATCAAATTGTTGCCAGCTTTTCCTCGAAAAAAACCAGGCCCTGTTCCCATTGCGGACGTGCCTATCCGGGAAGTCCAAATGAGCTGAAAGCGATGCTGGATGAGATTTTGGCCAGCCATCCTCCTGTTACTGAGCCGGAAGGAAAAATTGTAGCCCTGATTGCACCACACATTGACCTGTCCGTAGGATATCAGGTTTACTCAAGCGCCTATCAAATGTTCAAATATATGGCACCGTCAAGGATTATATTATTGGGCGTGGGTCATAATATGGCGGATGATTTTTTCTGTTTGACGGACAAGGATTTTGAGACCCCGCAAGGGATCGTAAAAAATGAACCTTCAATAATCCGCAGATTGAAGGAAGCAGGAGGAGGAGATATAGTTGCCGGCAGTGACTTTGCTCATCGCTCAGAGCATTCTATAGAGTTTCAGACCATCTTTCTGCATCATCTGCTTGCCGGAAGGGATTTTACCATTATCCCTATCCTTTGCGGTTTTTGTCAATCAAACCTCAATGAATACAGTAGGCGTGCTTACCTGGAAAAGGCCGGCCCATTTCTCCGGCAGTTAAAGCAGATGATCATGGAGCCTGACAAAGAGACGCTTGTTGTGGCAGGGGTTGATTTCTCCCACACAGGTCCGAAATTCGGCCATCAGATACCGGCGAGATCGCTTGAAAGTCGATCAATGGCTCACGACCAAAACCTGCTGAAACACCTGTCCCGGCTTGATGCCGAGCTTTTTTGGAAAGAATCAAGAAGTGTAAGGGACCAGTATAATGTCTGCGGCTTCTCAACCTTGGCCTGTATGCTTGAGGTATTACCCAGGTGCCGAGGGAATATACTCGATTATCAGATATGGCATGATGAAGCCACCAGCTCGGCAGTCAGTTTCTCATCTGTTGTTTTTACTTCATAAGCAACGGCCAAATATCATCCCGAATTATGCACTTCATCCCGAATTATGCAGCAGCCAAGTTTGCCAAAGATGCGAGGCGGAAGGCACGCAGACGTACTTTTGTACTTCAAGTGCCTGACAACAAAGCAGATTTGGTAAAATTGGCTGCTGCATAATTCGGGTTCAAAGGCCAAAAGTAAATATCCGGTAAACCCTATCCGTGGTCCATTGGCAACCGGTCACACAGGGGAGCTCCTTCTTCCAACATGCTCTCGCCCCTTGTTTTCTTAAGGTCTTTGCAGCATGGGAGACCCTCCCCCGTTCTCCTCCGCTGCGCTCCGGAGCCGGGGGTTTCCCATGCTGCGAAGACCAAGAAAACTACAGGGCTGACGCAAATCGTTTTCAGAAGGAGCTCCCCTGTGTGACCGGTTGCCGCAGGAGCGGTTTGCCTTTTGCAGGGTTTCGATCGCGGGCCGGATTGCACTGCCTCTTTCGGTCTGCAATGGGTGAGCTTTGAAACCCGGAAAAAGGCAACCGGTTCAAGGCAGGAACGGGTTTACCGGATATTTGCTTTGGCAGGAAACCGCCTTGGCCGAATTTCAGCGAGGGACACAACGATTAATCAGTATCCCGTGGCTTCGCCCGAAATCCGCTATCTTTTGTGGTCTGGTCCTGCCGCGCAGATAAGCCTTCCTGAATTCTTTCCTGTCCAGCAGATAGAGAATGTAACTGATATGCCCTGAATATCCTTTAAAATCAAGCTGTTGAATCTTTTCTACCGTCCGGCCGGCCACGTTTAGTGCCTGACGGTGAATGGTCGGCGACCCGCCATCGCATCTCTTGACCGAATAAAGCCGCCTGCAGCTAAAGGGGCGGATATCATAAATCATGCAGGTCTTGTCCTCCCTGAGAAATGCGCATCGAGAGAGCCTTCCCTTCTCTCTATCCATCCTGTTTTGAGCCAGCCTGGCCCTTATTCCGATTTTAGCGGCTCTTCAAACGCGGCCAGCCTGCGATATATGATGATGCCTTCAAGCGTTGTAATATCAATATTTCCAACGTCTATACAGCAGCCGGCACATCCCTTTACACATACCGCCGACTTCTTGAACTCGGCAACATCTTTTTCATACTGGCCGTACAGGTCCTCAAGCTTTTTCCTTTTCTCTGTGATTTCCATCTATTATCCATTCATATATCCGCGGCAAGCCTGAATTGATATCGGATAATACAATAATACAGATACTGATACCACTCAATAAAAGCGACTTCCGGTTCAGTTATTCAGAATGATTTTTACCATGTTTTCCAGTTCGAGGATATTGAATGGTTTCGTGATACAGGCCGTGGCCCCACTTTCTAAGAGTTGGTGTACAGGTCCGTTGCCAGTGACTATAAGAATTGGAGTGGAAGGATATTTCGATCTTATATGCCGTGTCAATTCAAGCCCATCCATTTTCGGCATCTTGTAATCCGTGATAACCAAATCATACGTATTCTTATTAATATATTCTATTGCCTTGACCCCGTCTTCTGCAATATCTATTTTATAACCATAGGGTTTAAGGACCTCAGACAGTAAAATTCTCACGACTTTTTCGTCATCTGCGATAAGTATCCTCTTCCTTTCCATCCATCCCTCCCTTTGAAGTTAAATATACAACTAAGAGGATATAAACATCAACAAAAAAATACAACTGATAGTTGTTAGACATTCCTGATTTTTTGTTGATATTGAAGAACAAGGACGTATTGATTAAAGGAAAAAACTATTGATCGACAAAGAGATCGGACAAAAGATCAAGCAGATAAGGAAGAATTGGGGGCTTTCTCAGATTGAATTGGCTGAGAAAATAGATATCTCTTTTCAACAAATACAAAAATATGAGAAGGGCTCAACCAGGATTTCTGTTGTGCGTTTGCAACAGATAGCGGAGGCCCTTGGTGTTAACATTTCCACTTTTTTTGAGGAAAGTAAAGGAATCCCTCAGGTCTCAGACCACGCCTTAAGATACATCCCTGGAGGAGATCCCCTTGAAGCCGCTCAACCCCTCAACAAGGAAGAAATGACTCTCTTGAGACTTTTTCGAAAGACAAGAAACAGAAAGATAAGGCAGGGAATCATAAAGCAATTGCGAGGGATTGTTGAGCTTGAAGGCCGGACGGCGCCGGAGAAAAAGACCTGAAATGGCCTTGAAGCACATTAAAGAAATCCCCGATTTTGATAGACCGCGAGAGAAGCTGGCTGCCAAGGGACCGGAGGCCCTTTCCGACCCAGAGCTTCTTGCAGTCCTCCTTGGACGCGGAGTCAAGGGAAGGGATGTCTTTCAGGTAGCCCATGCCGTTCTGCGAAAGCTTGATAAAGAAAAGGAAAAGATAGATGTAAAGTCCCTTGTCTCCATAGAGGGTGTCGGGTTTGCCAAGGCATGCCAGATCCTGGCCTCTTTCGAGCTTGCAAGGAGGAGATTGTTAAAGGAAAGCCTCGTTATTCAAAAGGCGGAAGATGTCTTGCCGCTTATTTCATATATCGCCCACAAAAAGCAGGAATATTTCCTTTGTATATCTTTGAATGGAGCAAATGAGGTCATCGGAAACAGGATAGTGACAGTTGGTCTTCTTAACACAAACCAGGTCCACCCGCGAGAAGTGTTTGTGGATGCGATCTCCGATCGGGCAGCATCCATAATCCTTGCTCATAACCACCCATCAGGCGTGCTCAAACCAAGCCCTGATGATATAGCTACCACGAGACAACTGGTGGATGCCGGCAAAATCCTTGGGATATCTGTCTTGGATCACATAATTATTACAAAGAAAGGCCATCTATCATTCAGGGAAAATGGTTTTATGTGATTCTGCCCGTCTTCCGGCTTAACCTCAGGTCCCCATCTCCCACGAAGCCAGATACCTTTCCTGCTCATGAGTGAGTGTATCTATCCGGATGCCCATGCTCGACAATTTCAGCCTTGCAATCTCACGGTCTATCTCTTCCGGCACGCTATAGACCTTTTTCTCCAGCCCGAAATCCTTCTTCAGCATATATTCCGAGCACAGGGCCTGATTGGCAAAGCTCATATCCATGACGCTTGAGGGATGCCCCTCAGCGGCAGCCAGGTTAATAAGCCTGCCCTCTCCCAGGACATATATTCGTCTTTCATTTATCAAGGCATATTCTTCTACATAGTCGCGAATTATACGTCTTTCTTTAGTTATTTTCTCCAGGGACTCAAGATCGATTTCCACGTTAAAATGACCTGAGTTGGCCACAATGGCACCGTCTTTCATCTTGAGGAAATGCTCTTCGCGGATGACGTTGATATCTCCGGTGACAGTGCAAAAGAAATCACCCTGGGGAGCTGCCTCTGCCATGGGCATGACTTCATACCCGTCCATGACTGCCTCAAGGGCCTTCAATGGCTCTGTTTCCGTAACAATCACCCTGGCACCCATGCCCTTGGCCCTCATGGACACGCCCTTGCCGCACCAGCCGTAGCCGGCCACCACGAAAACACTGCCTGCTACAAGCCTGTTAGTGGCCCTGAGAAAGCCATCCAGGGTAGATTGTCCTGTCCCGTAACGGTTATCGAACAGATGTTTTGTATTGGCGTCATTCACTGCCACTATCGGATAGCCAAGCACTCCGTCCGAGGCCATTGCCCTGAGCCTGATCACCCCGGTGGTGGTCTCCTCTGTTCCGCCGATCACATTATCCAGGAGCTCCTTCCGCTCGGTATGAAGGGTGGAGACCAGATCCGCCCCGTCATCCATGGTGATCTGCGGTTTTGCATCAAGGACCGCCCTCAGATGTTTATAGTAGGTATCATTGTCCTCGCCTTTAATGGCAAATACCGGGATGCCGTCGTTCTTGACCAGGGATGCCGTCACGTCATCCTGGGTGCTGAGGGGATTTGAGGCGCACAAATACACTTCGGCGCCCCCTGCCTTCAGGGTCTGTACAAGTGATGCGGTCTCGGTCGTGACATGCAGGCAGGCCCCGACACGTATTCCTTCAAGGGGCCTATCCTTCAGAAAACGCTCCCTTATCAGGTTCAGTACGGGCATGCTCTTGGCCGCCCACTCGATGCGCAGAAGCCCGGCCTCTGCCAGGCCTTCATCCTTAATATGATAATTCATGTCTTCATCACCTCACAATCCTGCCTGCTCCTTGAGACTTTCCGCCATGTCAAGGCGTTCCCAGGTAAACTCGGGCTCGGGTCTGCCGAAATGACCATATGCAGCCGTCTTTTTAAAGATCGGACGTCTCATGTCCAGGTAGTCAATGATATCCTTTGGTTTAAAACTGAAATTCTTTTCAATGAGTTCCACGATCTGCTCACGGGGAACGGCCTCGGTACCAAAGGTGCGTACATTTATGGCCAGGGGCCTGACAACACCAATGGCATAGCTCACCTGGACCTCGCATTCCCCTGCGATACCGGCGGCCACCAGATTTTTGGCCACATAGCGGGCCATATACGAGGGGGAACGGTCAACCTTTGTCGGGTCCTTTCCGGAAAAGGCCCCGCCACCGTGATGACCTCGGCCTCCGTAAGTATCCACAATAATCTTTCTCCCTGTAATTCCACAGTCTGCCAAGGGACCGCCTACTACAAAACGGCCCGTGCTGTTTATAAAGAATTCTGTTTCTTTCGTTAAGTGCTCAGGTCTTACGATCTTTTTGACAACTTCTTCAATCACTGCCTCTTGCACCTCCTTATAGCTGACTCCAGGGTCATGCTGTGCGGCTATTACGATGGAATGCGCCGAGACAGGTCTCCTGTTTTCATACTGTATAGTGACCTGTGACTTGCCGTCAGGTCTCAGAAACGGCAAAATCCCTTTTTTTCTCACCTCTGCCAGACGGAACGCCAGTCGGTGGGCATACCATATGGGCATGGGCATATAGTCAGGGGTCTCGTCGCAGGCATAACCAAACATCAGGCCCTGATCCCCGGCCCCCAGGTCACCTTCACGATCCACGCCAAGGGCTATATCCGGAGACTGCTTGTCAATGCTGGTAAGGACCGCGCAAGTCCGCCAGTCAAACCCCATGGATGAGTTGGAATAGCCGATCTCTTTTATGGTGCCACGGACAACCTGGGGCATATCTACATAGCAATCTGTGGTTATCTCTCCGGCAATCAAGGCCAGGCCGGTAGTTACCAGGGTTTCACAGGCAACCCGGGCATAAGGGTCTTTGTCTAATATGGCATCCAGAATGGCATCTGAGATCTGATCCGCTACCTTGTCGGGGTGACCTTCAGTTACCGACTCAGACGTAAAAAGAAAATCCTGCATCATAGATAGATATACCTCCAAAAAATGCCGGCTTTCACTGGCAAAAAATAATTTTTGGCGGAGAGGGTGGGATTCGAACCCACGGTACACCTTTCAGCATACACTCACTTAGCAGGCGAGCACCTTCAGCCTCTCGGTCACCTCTCCGTTTTGATATTTCCTTGGCGGAGGGAGTAGGATTCGAACCCACGGTACCTCTCGGTACAGCGGTTTTCAAGACCGCCGCCTTCAACCACTCGGCCATCCCTCCAGGCAGAGATCAGCCACCGGATAATTGCTAATCAAACAGAAATGTAAATTACTGACGGGAATATACGCTGTCAAGAAACGATTCTGAAAACCGTTCAGAAACACGGATTTTAAAAACACGGGGGTAAATATCCGGTGAACCCATGGACCCACGTAACCGTTCACTGGCAGGGGATATTTCTTTGAACGGTTGCCATCCGTGCCCTGCCGCAGGAGCGGTTTGCCTTTTGCAGGGTTTCAATCGCGGGCCGGATTGCACTGCCTCTCCGGTCCGTGATGAGTGAGCTTTGAAACCCGGAAAAAGGTAACCGCTCCAAGGCAGGATATAACGGGTTCACCGGATATTTACCACAGGGGCATCTGGATATTTCATATAAGCGCAGGCGAATTTTGTGACGCAGCACAGGAGGCTCTTTTGAGCCTTCAGAGGCAAGCTGTGATCGTCTTTTCTCAAGCTATGGGTAAAAATACCACCATAGCCAGGATT
>PQXD01000035.1 GCA_003194485.1 Deltaproteobacteria bacterium | reverse complement strand
CCTGCCTTGAAGCGGTTACCTTTTTCCGGGTTTCAAAGCTCACTCATCGCGGACCGGAGAGGCAGTGCAATCCGGCCCGCGATCGAAACCCTGCAAAAGGCAAACCGCTCCTGCGGCAGGGCACGGACGGCGACTTCCACAGCGGACCACGGGTTTACCGGATATTTACGCCACAGCGTTACAACGAGTTTGGTAAAAGTGACTGAATTGGAGTCAAATTTCCTTGACAGCTATTGATTTCATGTTAATTTTCGTTTTTGTTTAGTTAATTTTGGAGGAAGTCATGTACGCTGTTATCAAGACAGGCGGAAAACAGTATAAGGTTTGTCCGGGGGAAGTGCTAAGGGTGGAAAAGCTCGATGCTGAAGCAGGTTCGGATGTCGAGATTCCTGAAGTCCTGATGGTGGCGGATGACACCCAAATTAAGATCGGCAGGCCTTTAGTGGAATCTGCCACGGTACAAGCTAAGGTTTTGGAGCACGGCCGTAGTAAAAAGATAGTCGTTATGAAGAAGAAAAGGCGCAAGGGCTATAAGGTCAAGCGAGGGCACAGGCAGCCTTTCACTACCCTTGAGATTAAAGAGATCCGTGTCCAGGGAGATTAATTATGGCACACAAAAAGGCCGGCGGCAGTTCACGCAATGGCCGCGACAGTAAAGGCCAGCGCAGAGGCGTAAAACGTTTCGGCGGTCATATCGTAAGGGCCGGAAACATCCTGGTCCGTCAGCTGGGAACCAAGTTTCATCCAGGACGAAATGTGGGCATGGGCAGGGACTATACCTTGTTTGCAAAGACAGACGGGGTCGTGCAGTTCGAGATTGTACGGAATCGAAAGCGAGTGAGCGTTTACCCTATGCAGAGCACCGCTTCCTGAACTCTCCCCCCACCAAAATACCTGAACTCGACAACCTGATCCGTCGGGTGACAGAGTTCTGTCGTCGTAAACCGTTCACACTCCCTGGCAGGGAGTGAATAATTACCAATTTTATTACAGATACTGGCGGCCGAGGATTTATGGACTTTGTTGATCAGGCCAAAATATACGTTAAGGCCGGAGATGGAGGGCCCGGGTGTGTAAGCTTTCGACGGGAACGCTTTGTTCCCAGGGGAGGGCCTGACGGAGGTGATGGAGGCCGTGGAGGGGATGTCATCCTCAGGGTTAATACCGGGCTCAATACACTGCTTTCCTTTCGCAGGAAGCGTCATTTCAGGGCGGGGAAGGGCCGGGCCGGAAAAGGAAAAAACCAGCAGGGTAAGAGCGGTTCGGATATTGTCATAGAGGTACCCCCTGGCACTGTGGTAAAGGATTCAGAGAACGTATTTGTGCTGGCGGATCTCACGGATCCGGAAGCAGACTGGGTTGCCGCCAGGGGAGGGATAGGCGGGAAGGGAAATGCACGTTTTGTGTCTTCAACACGTCAGGCACCACGCTATGCCCAGCCGGGCATGCCGGGGGATGAGCGATGGCTGATTCTTGAGCTGAAGCTCATTGCCGATGTGGGCCTTATAGGGCTTCCCAATGCAGGAAAATCAACCCTGCTTTCAAGAATATCCGCGGCAAGGCCCAAAATAGCAGATTATCCGTTTACTACCCTTGTGCCGAACCTGGGCGTAGTAGAGCTTTCTGATGACAGGACCATGGTAGTGGCTGACATACCTGGTCTCATTGAAGGGGCACATAAGGGTGTCGGCATGGGTCTTGATTTTTTGAGGCATATTGAGAGGACCAAAGTGCTGCTGTATGTTCTGGATGCCTCTCAGGGGAAGGATTCGGTCCGGCGCAGTTACCGGACCATCAGGGAGGAAATGGAAAAATACCATGCACCTCTTCTTGAAAAATACCAGGCAATAGCCTTGAATAAGATCGATATTACGGATGAGGGCGACAGTGAGGAAGCCAAAGAGATCCTGGCCAAAGAAGGCCATAAGATCTATACTATTTCAGCCCTTACCGGATTTGGAGTATCTTCCCTTATGGAGGATTTATATCAGACAGTGGCATCCTTCACGATAAGTTGAAATTAGAAACTTGAAATTAGAAATTAGAAATTAGAAACTTGAATTAGAACCGGTTGATCGAGTTATTATTCAGTTTTTATCCAATTTCCAATTTCGACACAGGAGGACAATTTAACAGATGGAAACCAGGTCTCAGGTACGGGGCCGTAAGTTTTTACAGTCCGTACGCAGGATCGTGGTAAAGATTGGAAGCGCTGTCCTCACGGACAGAAACGGCCTTGATGACCGGGTAATAGCCGACCTTTGCGCCCAGATCGCCTCACTCCGCAGGGAAGACCGGGAGGTTACCATTGTCTCTTCCGGGGCTGTAGCTGCCGGCATGGGAAAACTTCTTGAGCTTCGATCACCCAAAACCGTCCCTGAGAAACAGGCCCTGGCCGCGGTAGGGCAGGGGCGTCTCATTCAGGCCTATGAGGATGCCTTCAGAAATCATGACATCCAGGTAGCCCAGATCTTGCTCACCAGGGAAGGACTGGTTTCAAGGTATCGCTATCTCAATGCAAAGAACACCTTAAAAACCCTGCTGCAGTGGGGCATCATCCCGATTGTCAATGAAAATGATACCGTAGCAACAGAGGAGCTCCAGTTCACTGACAATGACGCCCTTGCCGTACTGATCGTGAATCTGGTGGAGGCAGAGGTCCTCGTCTGCCTGAGTGATGTAAATGGTCTTTATGACAGGGATCCAAGAGAGGATGCAAACGCAAAGCGTATTCCAGAGGTCTCCAAGGTGGACAAATCAATAACCGATCTTGCCAGTGATTACCTGGGAAGGGCCGGGCGCGGGGGTATGAAGTCTAAATTGGAAGCAGCCCGAATGGTGACTGCCTGCGGTGTTCCCATGGTGGTTGCCAAGGGACGTGCTGACCGTGTATTGCCCCGGCTCTTTTCCGGTGAAGACCTGGGCACGCTGTTTTGCCCGAACAGGAGAAGGATACACGGGCGAAAGCCCTGGATAGTTCTTGCCCTTGACCGCAAAGGCATCCTCGAAATCGATGAGGGAGCGGTCAAGGCGATGGTGGATAACGGCAAGAGCCTTTTGCCCGTCGGGATCAGAGGAGTTCAGCACGATTTCGAGGCCGGGGCCTGTGTGGTGTGTCGCGACGGCTCTGGGAAAGAGGTCGCTGTAGGGCTCAGCAACTACAATTCAGGTGACATTCGCAAGATTTGCGGCTGTCAGACAGGTGAGATATATGACAGAATCGGCCATCAAGGAACGGGTGAAGTCATACACAGGGATAATATGGTAATTTTATTGTAAGAGGTCTTATCATGAGTGAAGTATCAACTTTGATAGCAAAAATGGCGAAAGAGGCAAGAAAGGCCGCGCGGGAGGTGGCAAAGCTCTCGACTACAGTGAAAAACGACGTTCTGTTGAGGACGGCGGAACGAATAATTGAGGCCAGGGGAAAGCTGCAGGAGGAGAACGAAAAAGACCTCAAGAAGGCAAAAGATAAGGGTGTTACTTCTGCCTTTATGGATCGATTGAGATTGTCGGACAAGGTTATTGATTCCATGGCTGATGGGCTCCGGGACGTAGCGGCCCTTCCTGACCCCGTGGGCGAGGTCCCGAAGATGTGGAAGAGACCCAATGGTCTCACAGTGGGCAGGGTTCGAATACCCCTGGGTGTAATCGGGATGATTTACGAGTCAAGGCCGAATGTCACCATAGATGCGGCGGGCCTGTGTCTCAAGGCAGGAAACGCTATAATACTCAAGGGCGGATCGGACGCACTTTATTCCAATCTGGCCCTGGGCTCCATACTGCAGGAGGTGCTGACGGAGTTTTCAGTGCCCGGGGAGGCTGTGCAGGTAGTCTCAACCACTGACAGGGAGGCAGTCACGGAGCTTCTGAAGAGGGAGGAGGAAATAGATGTCATAATCCCCAGGGGAGGCGAGGGCCTTATCCGTTTTGTGGCAGAGCATTCCCGCATCCCTGTATTGAAGCATTACAAGGGCGTGTGCCACGTATATATAGACAAAGGGGCCGACCTGAACATGGCCAAAGAGGTCTGTTTCAATTCCAAGGTACAGAGGCCAGGGGTATGTAATGCCATGGAAGGTATGCTTGTGCACAGAGATATTGCAGATGAGTTTTTGCCCTTGATGGCTGAGTCATTTAAGGATGCCGGCGTAGAACTCAGGGGGTGTGAGCGCACCTGCAGGTTGGTACCCTTTGCCAGGGCAGCTGTTGATGAGGACTGGGGAAAGGAGTTTCTGGACCTGGTCCTTGCTGTAAAGGTGGTCGACGGCATGGATGATGCCATGGACTATATTGCCCGTTACGGCTCGAATCACACTGATGCCATAGTCACAAGGGATTATGCAAGGGCAAGGAGGTTTCTGTCAGAGGTGGATGCCTCCCTGGTTATTGTAAATGCCTCAACCCGGTTTAACGACGGTGGACAGTTGGGCCTTGGAGCAGAGATAGGAATAAGCACCTCCAAGCTGCATGCCTATGGTCCGATGGGGCTTGAGGAACTCACTACCACGAAATTCATAGCCTTTGGTAATGGCCAGATAAGGAGCTAGTGTGCGTATAGGTCTGTTGGGAGGCACGCTGGATCCTATACATTTTGGCCATCTCAGGTCGGCCGAGGAGATCAGGGAGGCCCTGGAGCTGGATGAAATCTGGTTTATGCCCGCCGCTCTGCCGCCGCACAAAGAACCATCAGGCCTCACGCCTTTTGCCCATCGCCTTGCCATGGTAGAGCTGGCAGTGGCTTCTCTGGACTACTTCAGGGTCACAACCATTGAAAGCGAACGCCCCGGTCCGTCCTATTCCATTGATACCTTAAGGGAGCTTGGGGAAAGACATAAAGACGAGGCGGAATTTTTCTTCATGCTGGGAAGTGACGCATTCCTCGATATTGAGACATGGAAAGACTATGGCAGCCTCACGGACTATGCCTCTCTGGTGATCATGAGACGGGGTCATGAAGACCTGCCAGGGTTGAAGGAGATCATATCCAGGGCGTTTCCAGCTCATAGTATCCAGGAGGAAAAGGACATTTTTGTCGCCCATGATAAAGGTGCTATCTACCTTTATCCCGTAACTCATCTTGCCATATCAGGGACTGATATACGGCGCAGGGCAAGATCAGGTCTTTCCGTACGTTTTCTCGTCCCTGAAGAAGTCAGGACGTATATGGAAGAAAACAGTTTGTATGCCGGGTCTGCAGGGGACACCTCGCCATCTATAGAGGATATAGAAACCAAAACTGCATCTTCAGAAGAACGAGCTCAGCAAATAGTCTCGGAAATCCTGGAAAACAAGGGGGAACAGGTTGTTATCCTGGACATGAGGGGTCTTTCTTCCCTTGCTGATTTTTTCATAATCTCCCATGGTCGATCCACCAGGCATGTTCAGGGCATTGCGGACAAGATGCGCAGGAACCTTCGTAAAAAGGGGATCAAATGCAGTGGAGTAGAAGGAGAACAGGAGGGCAGGTGGATATTGATGGACTATAGAGATGTTATTGTACACCTGTTTTACGAGCCTGTAAGGGGTTTTTACGACCTTGAAGGACTCTGGAGCGAGGTCCCGAGAATAATCCTATGATTCCGCTGAAAATACCCCCATCTGCTGCGTTGCTTTGATTTCCTCGTCACTGCGACGTACACTAAGTACGCCTCATTCCTCGGAAATCTCGCGCCTTGCATCTGGAGCATTTTGAGCGGAATCATATTTCAGGACGTTTTGCGGTATAATAATCCTATATGGAAGATCCGATCTGTGAGTTCAGGGCAGTCAGCAAAGACTATGCCGTACGGCACGGCTTTTTTGCCTCAAGCACATATAGGATTAAGGCCTTAGACAGGGTTAATCTGTCTGTCAAGGAAGGCAAGATATTAGGACTTGTGGGAGAAAGTGGCTGCGGTAAATCTACCCTCGCAAGAATAGCCCTGGGCCTTGAATCTCCAACAAGCGGGCAGGTTTTATTTTCAGGAGACGATATTGCTGATTTTGATAAAACAAGGCTTCAAAATTTCCGGCGTCAGGCACAGATGGTTTTTCAGGATCCCTTTTCTTCCTTAAATCCGAAAAAGACAGTCCTTAAGATCCTGAGCGAACCTTTGAAGATACACAGGCTATATTCAAAGAGCCATTATAAAGAGCGGGTGATAAGGCTGCTGAAAGAAGTCGGCCTGGACGAACAGGTCCTGAATCGCTATCCGCATGAGTTTAGCGGAGGCCAGCGCCAGCGTATCGGATTGGCACGGGCCCTTGCCACAAATCCGAAAATGATAGTTGCGGATGAGCCGACATCTGCTCTTGATGTCTCTATACAGGCCCAGATCATAAATCTGTTCCTTGACCTCCATGAGAGACACAGACTCTCTTTACTGTTTATCTCGCATGATCTTCCTGTAATACAGTTTGTAAGCCATCGTGTAGCTGTCATGTATAAAGGTCAGCTTATGGAATTAATGCCGAAAAATGCATTTCTGCAATCACCAAATCACCAAATCACCAAATCACCAAATTTCCATCATCCTTACACATCGCTTCTTCTGAGTGCTGTTCCCGTGCCGGATCCAAAGACGGGCCTGAAGGCAAAGAGAAGGGATCATATATTAACATGCGGTCATGAGGATCATAGATACCAAAATGGATGCGCTTTCTCCCCCCGATGCAGTCTGGCTACAGACAGGTGCAGAACAGAGCGCCCTGTCTGGACGGAAGTTGCAAGGGATCATTTTATAGCATGTCACTTCATACAAAATTGCGCCTAAGCTCGCATCGGGGAGTTGTGCAAAGACTATGCAATAACTCAGAAGAATACCACGAACAAGGTATACAAATGCGTCCCACATTTTCCCAGGTGTGCGGTCCGCTACTGGGTCTACCAGGGGGTCAGGAGCAACAACATCGGGTTCCGTTGCGCCAGGAAGGCTGAGTAGCTCTTTGTTCTTTTACGCTTTTACCCTTTGCCGCGATCCGGGGGACGTAACGATAATAAGCATGCGGCAAACTTCATTCACTATACGATTCAGGTCCTGGTCCTCTATATTTACAATACCGAGCGTCTTCACGAATCCTTGGGCTACAGAACTCCCCAAGAAGTTTACTTCGGAGAAGGCAGAGCCGAAGGCGCAGCAGTTTAAGCATCCACCGCACCGACTTGTTCGGCTCTTTTATTTTTATATTTTTTCAATATTTTTGCTAATGATTTCAATGCCTCATTTACTGATAGTGAATCAGGAAAAAACTCCATTAATTCTGGCTCCAACAGTACGATATTTGTACCTTCTTTATATCTATCTACATACTTTCCTCGTACACCATTACTGAAATCATATTCCTCTAGCATATTTGGATCATTTTTCATAATTTTCATATTGCCTTCTCTCCTTTTGGATGGCTTTCCTCGCACTAATTATTCTGATTTTTTCGTGGCGGTCAGTATGCACCACTACCAACAACCTATTCTTACCGGACATGCCCAAAAGAATTAAACCACTACCTGCTGAAAGCAGGTAGATTTCTTATACGACTGAAAGTCTAACATGGTTCAATCTTTAGTCATTAGCAATAGTGAAGGCCTCTTTAGGGCTCGCCTTTTCTTGGCTTGCAATA
>PQXD01000034.1 GCA_003194485.1 Deltaproteobacteria bacterium | reverse complement strand
CCACAAGGGGCAGCCAATTTTACCAAATCTGCTTTGTTGTCAGGCACTTGAAGTACAAAAGTACGTCTGCGTGCCTTCCGCCTCGCATCTTTGGCAAACTTGGCTGCTGCATAATTCGGGTTTATATTCTCATTTTCGGGGTGACAAAAGGCCACGTCATGAACGTTTAGGTGACCTATTATTTATTATGGAGATAGAACGCAGAACAGTCCAGTTTCAGGCCAATACGCGCAATCTCTTTTTTCACATACTCACTCAGTGCAATCTCCGTTGCCGCCATTGCTATATTAACCCGGAACAGCATGGCAGCCGGATACTGGATGAGAGGACCCTGGCCGAGTGGCTGGCTATCTTTGCAGGCAATTGCAAGATCCCTGAATCCCTGAATCACCGGATTACCAGATCACCGGGTAACACAAATGTCATATTCCTTGGCGGAGAGCCCACTCTCAGTCCTGCATTGCCCCATGCAATAAGAGAGGCAAGGCGTTTGGGCTATGCCTCCATAACTGTGGACACCAACGGTTATCTCTTTAATGATGTCCTTGACAGGGTTTCTCCTGAAGAACTGGATTACTTCAGTTTCAGCCTTGATGGCTCCCGTCCGGAGGTCAATGACTTCATCAGGGGAGAAGGGGTCTTTGACACATGCACTTCCGGGGTCAGGCAGGCATTGGAGAAAGGCTTCGGGGTGAGCGTCATCTTCACGGCAAGCCGCATGAATATCCACGACCTTGTCAATATGCCGCCGCTTTTAACAGGCCTGGGAGTGAAGCGTTTTTTTATTCAGGTCATAGGTATAAGGGGCAAGCCTGCCAGGAGGGGCGAGACATCACTGCAGCTCAGCCGGGGAGAATGGGAGACGGTTGTCCCGGAGGTTGCGAGAAAGGCCGCTGAAAAAGGCCTGCATGTGACATATCCCAAGGTGTTCTTGAAGCCTGATGAGCCATTTGCCTGCGCAGGACTTGTTGCGGATAATTATTTTGTGTTCCCTAACGGCAGGGTTTATACATGCCCTCTATGTGAAGACTACCCAATACACTCAATGGAGATTGTGGGCGGCGTGCTCAAGGAGCGCCCTCCCATAAGGGAGTGCGACCTTTACCAGCTCCGGATTGCAGAAGGCTGTGTGTTAAACAGGATACTCCATCCCGGGAATATCTCCTACGACTCGGACGGCAGACCCGTCAGCCGCATAGCCTGCTGCATGCTCAAGGAGGAGGTCCTGCCAGCAGAGAGGTAATATCTACTTTGTGAGAAATCAGTCCCTGTGTCGCGAGGATCTCCGCAGTCTGCCGCCAGGCCCTGATGTCAATCGTCCCGATGGCCCCGGGACTTTCAGGAACCACGAGCGTCCGGGTCTCGGCAAGTTGATGTTGTATAACAGAGACAGGGGTATCCGGGTCAAGCCTGTGAATCGTCTCGGCTACCTTGAGTTCCAGTTCGGGGTCCATTGCATCTCTCCAGCCCTCCAGAACGGCTTCCGTGAAGTCCCGGACCAGTTGCGGCTGTTCGCTGTAGACTTTTTTTGATGTTATGATGGAATTGGCCACGAATCGAATTCCAAAGGCAGCGGGATTGAAAAAACCGGCCTGTTTCCCGCTTTGCGCCATTTTTCCCCGGAGGATTATCCCCTGGGTATTGCGATACACGGGCCAGAGCTCGACCTCTCCTTTCCAGAAGGGGTTGAAGTCGTAATGAACAGCATAGAGTTCCAGGTCATCCGGGTCGATTTTATACATTCTCAAAAGGGCCGACAATATGGCCTCGTCGTTGCCGCCGTAAGTAACGCCGACACAAAGGCCTTTCAGGTCCTGAGGTTTTGCTATGGCCAGTTTGCCCCTGTCATAGATCCACTGAAGGGGATTGACCTGGAATATCTGGGCAAGTACCACCACATGGGCCCCTTTGGAGGCGGCCCGGATCACCTGATCCGCCGAGGCCACGCCAAAATGGGCCCTTCCAAGTTCGAGGTCCTTTATGGCGTCCTGTTCCGGACCGCCTTCACGAAGCCTTACCGTGAGGCCGCGTGCCTTGAATATGCCTGATTCCCGGGCCCAGATTTCTCCTGCCACACTTGTGTTATAGAGCCACTTGAGCCGGACAATTATGGGGCCGCTGTCCCCGGTTTTTGTTGTGTTATCCTCCGTTTCAACCCGGGGGGCTTCGTTTGAGGTACATCTGATGAAGCAGAGGAGAAAAATAATCCATATCGTCAGGGCGTTGAAGCACGTGCGAGGCATGTTTTTTCCCCACGAAGTCTGTTCTTGATCCACACCCCGATTGTCTCAATGAAAGACAGATACAGGGAGGAGCAAAGGCCTATCAAAAACAGGGCGACAAGGATCTTTGCCAGATTACTCTGATACAGGGCCTTCCTTATTATATAACCGATCCCGTTGGTTGCGGCCAGGAACTCAGCTATTATGGTGCCGACCAGTGCCATTGTCCCGCTTCCCACTATCACGGTTGTGATCTTGTCCAGGTTTTCAAAGGTCCTTATGGAAAGCTCCAGTCTCCAGTTGATCCTGCCTGTTATCCTGAAAAAATGTTCGACCTCTTCCACAGGCTGCGCAAATATACCTATAAAGCTCAGAAGCAAAGGGAAGTAACATATCATCGCCGCTATGAGGAGCCTGGATGCCAGCCCGTCACCCAGGAACAGGAATATTATTGGTGCCACCGCCACTATGGGATATGCCTGGAGGTTATAGGCCGCTGTGCGCGTCAGGTTGCCCGGCCAGGAACTCAAGCGGCCCACGAGCCCGACTACGGTGGCAAGTACAATGGCAACCATATGTCCTGCTATTGCAACAGCCAGGGTATCCAGCACTGCTTTCACGTATATCAGGCCATTCTGACCAGCTACCTGTAACACTTCCAGGGGCGGCGGTATCAGGTAATCAGAAAAACCGTATACTATCTTTACGCCCCAAAGCAGGCCTAAAGCAACTGCATAAATAGAGATAAATTGAAACAGGCGTTTGAGGGTCCTCACGGCCGGGGCTCACTGGTGCTTGCTGCAGATCTGAGGATTGCGTAAACTCGCTCCTGCACCAGCTCTTCGCTGGCCTCCCTGCCCTCTTGATGGCCAAGGCCGGTTATTTTATGGATCCTGTCTGTACCGGCTGCGGAAGCATGGGGAAGGACATAGACAGCCTGTGAAAAACGGGCTACTTCAAGGACATTATGGGATATATATAGAAACGTCTTTTGAGGAAACAGGATTTTCAATCTTTCAAGGATGTGGTTCCGGGTAGGCTCATCTACATTGGCGAGCACTTCATCCGCTATCAGCAGATCGAATTCCTGGACCAGATATCTGGCAAAATTTATCCTGTTCTTCTGTCCCATGGACAGGCCTGAAAAGCGGCTTTCCAGATAGGCCTCCATTCCGTAATCCTTTAGTATTGTTGAAAGGAGCGAGGTCTTGGAGGCCGGGGTCACGGACCTGAGATGTGCGCCGACCGTGCCCCATCCCGGTATGCGCTCTGCATTGTGGGTGTAGAGGATGCACCCGGTCTTTGGGCAATCAATTTCACCCTGCCCTGGGGATAGTTCTCCGCTGATAAGTCTTGCCAGTGTACTCTTCCCCGTTCCTGAGAGCCCGAACAGGGCGAAAAAACCAGGTCCTTCCAATGTCCAGTCAAGATTATTGAAGACAGGGGAATCCGCCCCGGGGTAAGTGTAATGGAGATGCCTGCAGGCAATATGCATCTAAGTCATTACCTATGATTTTTTATCACCGTCCGCCCTTGGCCGATTTTCTGGATTTCTTGCCTTTTTTACGTCTCTTCTTGATGATTTTCTTAACTGTTTTGTCAAGTACGTCCTTTTTTAGCCTGATTATATCGGATTCTACTCCGAAGACCACGTGCTTCAGATACTCAAACCCGAACTGCATGAGGGCGACATCGTCTCCCAGTATCTCCTTGAGGGTATTATCATTTACTGCAAATGAGCCAAGAAAGGGGCTCTGAAAGACGAATTGCCTGAATCGTTCCATATTGGTCGTAACCATGTAAAACAGGTGCTTTGCCTTTTCGGGCATCTCGACCGCTTTGCCAAAAGAGCTTTTGCGCAGAAGGAGTTCGAGCCATCCGCGGTTCATTGAGTCATAGAGGTCGGCCCCCTGGTCTGCCCTCCAGGAGTCAACAGTCCACTCGGTGGACTCCTTAAATCCCATACAGTGGTCCTCTCTGACCACAAAAAAGAACTCTTCTTCCTCTCCTTTGAGCTTATCCTGCTGCCTGAGACTTGCAATTCCCAGTGGATAGTAGCGACAGCAGACAGGACGGTCGGAATAGATCTGACAACCTTTCGGGCTGACAAAGGGGCAGCGCCCTCCTTCATCTTCCAGCATCTTGAGCCTGGCAATCGGCAGTTCTGTCTGGCCGAGTATCTCAGGTGTCGTATAGAGTTGCAAGAACATATCCGCTGTAAGGCCGAGCCTGTTCTTGATCTGAACTATATCGTACGGAGTGAGAATAATATTTACGTTGTGGCAGCACCGGTTGAAACAGGATATCCCCGGGTAGCAGCGGAAAGTGAAGGTGCTGTCCTTTTCAAGGCGGACAGGCTCTATCACCCCGCCGGGCTCACCCATCTTGAGAGCGCTGTCGACTTTTTTGTAGATGTGTTCAAGTGTCATATGGAGTAACAATGAGCCCTAGGCCCTTAACCTGTTTCAGCACGCTTACAGCGGCATCGTTATAAAGAAAAACAATCTTAATTTAGTAAATATTCGGTGAAACCGTTATACCCTGCCTTGGAGCGGCTACTTTTTCCGGGTTTCAAAGCTTGTTCATTGCAGACCGGAGATGCAGTGCGATCCGGCCCGCGACCCAAAACCCCGTAAAAAAGCAAACCGCTTCTGCGGCAAGGCGCGGATGGCAACTCTGAGGCGCGGTAGACCATGGACGGTTTCACCGAATATTTATATAATCTATAATCTACTCTTCCCTATTAGGCAATAATTCGTCAAGATGAGGCATTTGCGCTATCACGTTTTTATGCTACCAGGCCGGGCCGACGATGTCTCCGGCAATACGGGAAGCCGGAAATTTAGTGAGCTGAATAACGGATCTGCATATGGAAAAACCCGGCCGAAATGAACCCTGCCCCTACGGCAGTGGGGAAAAGCATAAGAAACGCTGTCTGCATAATCACGGCACAGATTAAAGATAATATTGAAAATTTAAGCATTTGACATTAGTTTTGAGTCTGACCGCAAAAATTGGTCAAAAAAAGATTATTGAAATCGGTCCTTTCTATAATCAGCTATGAACAACAGTCAAATATCAAAACTGTTGAAGCAGCTTGAATCAGGGTACTCACTTCCTGCCCTATCTCCTGTGGCCCTGAAGCTGGTCGAGCTGGCATCAGATGAAAAATCTTCGTCCATGGATCTGGTGAGGCTGATTGACAAGGATCCACCATTGGCTGCACGGCTTCTAAAACTCGCAAACAGCGCATTCTTCGGCTCAAGAAATCCTGTATCTGCACTTAATCAGGCAGTTGTAAGGATCGGATTCAAGCGTTTACGGGTTATGGCCCTGTCAATTTCATTAAGGGACACCTTTCCAATGGGTAAGATAGGCCCTCTCAATTATGAAAAATTCTGGACGATTTCACTGTATCGTGCCCTTATCTCAAAATCACTCGCAGACGCCATTAAAAACAGCAATGCAGATGAGGCCTTCACCGCCGGCCTGTTGATGGAAATCGGGCTCCTTATCTTTTTTGATATATTCATCAAGGGAAAAAACGAGGAAGTTGACCTTGACCTTGAATCAATTGAAGATCTCTTGGCCTGGGAAAGAGACAAATATTCGGTAGACCATCGTCAAATTGGAGAGATCGTAACTTCTCAATAAGTCCTGGCAACTCCGATGCTTCTGTCAGCGTTTCTTTCTTATTCAGAGGATGCTCAGGTATATCAAGTAATGCTAACCGTGGCTGATGGAGATTATCTACATAGCAGCCTACGGTAGTTTCTGGTAAGCGGATAAATCCAGATGGTTTTCTTGGGAAGCAAGGCTTTGTGCTGACGGTCCAGCTTTCCCCGTCCCTTTGTTTTGCCGAGGCAGATCCAGTTGGCGGCTTTGTAGCAGGTTCCGCTAAAGCGAGGAATTTCGACAAAGGTCTCTGCCATGACAGGACGATAACCGTAACGTTGCTGCCAGTCGTCAGCAATGCGGTTGGCCGCCATGCTCAGGATTTTAGATGCCAGATTCCTTGAGTGGATCCAGGGCAGGATCAGAAATCGCGCGTTATTGACCACTAAATGGAGATTACGTTCCCGTTGCTCTGAGGTCCAGCCTATGAAACGATCCCGCGGAGCCGTTTTCCATGCTGCTGCTCCGAATCCCAGCAAGGCCAATATGCGATCTCCATCCCGGACAAAGTACCGGAGTTGAGCACCAGGGAGTGGCTGGTAACCCAGATAATGATAGCGATCGATATACTCGTTCCAAAGATGAGACTGCTTTCGATCTGTTACCTGCTGTAGACAAAGATCTGTCAAGCTGTTGACCGGTGCGATGAACGGGACTGGCTCGGGTTCTGCCTGTGGGGTACGGCGAAGATAGCGTTTACCGTTACTGTTGCCATGCCTGGGGGATGGGAGTTGAATCAGACCGTCATCTTGCATGCGGATCATGGCTACACGACAACTCATATCTTTTATGCGTCCATCCGGACGGCGCCAGTCGAACATATTACAGACAAGTCTTGACAGAGCTGCGCGACTTGATTCCGGATTGTCCGCAATCAGACGTTTAATGCGTTGTAGCTCGGTGTTGGAAAAATCCCTTCCGCAATAACGAATCCTGCTATCCATTACCGTCAACCATTGACAGATATTGGTGACGCCCGTTGGCGAATGATTTCACTGAGCAATGGAATCTCATGGCAGCTGGTTACTTTGTCCAGGAGATACTTCCAGAAGGAGATACCAAGCTTGCGGCATGTCTTCTTGAGACTGGTGAAGGTATCCCTCGATCGACGGCCAAGATCGTTGCGGGTAGAACCGCTGACCTTGCGCCTTTTGACATACTCGCGGATGTCGTTTTCGCTCAAGTTGTTATGTAATGGAACATCCGGCCTTTCAAGTACCAATAAAAGTTCCGGCTTGTTTTTATGGTTTCACTTAAGCGCGAGATCCAAGGTTATACAGCAGGTCTTGGTCGTAAATAGATTGTCAAAACAGGTCTCAATCTCTGTCTTCTTCTCTTTGTCTGGATTTTCTTTATAGGCCTTCAGATCGTCATACAGATCCCAAAATCGGGTCTTGATATCTTCAATTGCTTCGCGCTGTTTATCATTAATGCCAACTACCTTATTTATCGTTCGTTCAGCATGGATCCAGCAAAGGGCATGCAGGAATACATTGAACTGTCCAGTATCGTCGCTGATGATAACGAGATCCGGATTCAGGCCGTGCTCAAGAACACTTCCAAAAGTCGCACCTTCCGTTGCAATACGGACATGCCTTTCGGAAAAGATGCCCAGATCCTGAAGAGTGTATCCCCACTCCTCTCTGGTGCCAAAATGTTTTTTGTCATGGCCTGTTATACACGACGTCAGACATAGCTGCCGAAAATTGATAGATCCCTTTCAACAATTAATGTGTAATTCAAAATACTTATGCGAAATAGCAATTGCAAAAATCGGCAATTACTTATGACGCTGTGTATA
>PQXD01000033.1 GCA_003194485.1 Deltaproteobacteria bacterium | reverse complement strand
CCTGGCTATGGTGGTATTTTTACCCATAGCTTGAGAAAAGACGATCACAGCTTGCCTCTGAAGGCTCAAAAGAGCCTCCTGTGCTGCGTCACAAAATTCGCCTGCGCTTATATGAAATATCCAGAGGCAAAAGTTCTTCAGGGATCTCCTCCAGTTTCGGATTTCTGCTGTCCTTATCCGAAAGGATCGGATTTTTTAGCGGCCAATCAATACCGATAATCGGATCTGCCCAAAAAATTCCATACTCATCTCCGGGGGCGTAAAAATCAGTACACTTGTATATGACATCTGCCGACTCGCTCAGGACGATGAACCCGTGGGCAAAACCCTCAGGTACAAAGATCTGCCGTTTGTTTTCTGCTGAAAGACTGGTCCCGAACCAGCGTCCGAAATCAGGTGATCCAAGTCGTATGTCCACAACAGTGTCAAATATTTCACCTGTTATTACAAACACGAGTTTCCCCTGGGCATTTTTGAGTTGGTAGTGAAGCCCTCGAAGTGTTCCATACCTGGAGCGGGAATAGTTGTCCTGAACAAACACTTGATCTATTCCCCCCCCTGTATATTTTCTCTGATGGTAGGTTTCCATGAAAAAGCCACGGGCATCTTTGAATACATCCGGCTCAATCATGACAACACCCGGGAGGAAGGTCTTAGTGAATTTCATCGGCCTTTTCCTCTGAAAGGATTTCAATCAGGTATTGGCCGTACTCATTTTTCAGCATATCCTTGGCAAGGTCTCTGAGTTGTCCCTGGTCTATGTAGCCAAGGCGAAAGGCAATCTCTTCAATGCACGCAATTTTGAGCCCCTGTCGTTCCTGAATGGCCTGTACAAAATCACTGGCCTGAAGGAGTGACTCATGGGTCCCGGTATCAAGCCAGGCAAATCCCCTCCCCAGGAGTTCCACTCGAAGCTGCCCGCGCCGCAGGTACTCCAAATTGACGTCGGTAATTTCAAGCTCTCCGCGGGCCGAGGGTTTGAGGCCTTCTGCTATTTCCACTACGTCGCTATCATAAAAATAGAGTCCGGGTATAGCATACTTAGATCTGGGCCTTGCCGGTTTTTCCTCAATACCGATAACATTTCCCTGTTGATCAAATTCAACCACTCCATAACGTTCGGGATCGCTCACCAGATATCCGAAAACAATGCCGCCTCTTTCAATATTGCTGCATCTCCTGAGTATATCCGGAAGCCCGTGTCCGAAAAATATGTTGTCACCCAGGACAAGGGCCACTTTATCACTGCCAATGAACGGCTTTCCAATAATGAAGGCCTGAGCCAATCCCTCAGGGCGCTGTTGTTCTGCATAAGAAATGGAAAGGCCGCATCTTGAACCATCACCAAGAAGCGCCTTGAACCTGGGCAAATCCTCGGGTGTGGATATGATCAGAATCTCACGTATACCTGCCAGCATCAACACTGATAGCGGATAATATATCATGGGCTTATCATAAACAGGCATAAGCTGTTTACTTACCACACGGGTAATTGGATACAGGCGCGTCCCTGAACCCCCGGCCAGGATTATTCCCTTCATAATCCCATATCTCTATAAAATTTCATTCCGGTTTCATAACCATTGAGCCCACTGCCAAATAGCTGAACCCTTTGGCAACCATCTCTTCGAAATCAGGAATCATGCGCCGCCCGTCCATCACGAGGTAAGGTGGTTCAACAGCCTCCTCTATGGTCCGTGAAAGTCCACGGAATTCTTCACAGTCAGAAGAAATGAAAAGGGCGTGAGATCCTTCCAGTGCCTCTTTGGCCCTATGGAAATAATCTATCTTTTCAAAAAGGATATTCTTGGATGCGGAAAGCTCGGCCTTTGCGGTCTCAATGGCTAAGGGGTCGTAAGCCTTTATCTTGGCCACCCCTTTACCCAGGAGAGATTCGATAACCTTGATGGAAGAGGCATCACGCATGTCATTCGTGTGTTTCTTGAACGCCAGGCCCAATACGGCAATCGTCTTGTTATTGAACTGGAACCCCGCTTCGGTTATGGCCCTGTCAATGAGATAGACTTTTTGAAATTCATTAACTTCGTAGGAAGCTTCAAGCATCTTTGTGCTCACATTGACCCTTCGCAATTGATAAATTAATGAGGCGATATCTTTCCCGAAGCAACTTCCACCCGCCCCGTTGCTTACAAATGATCCCCATGTACTTATTCTATCGTCTGCCGTAACTCCCAGCCTGAGGTCGTCTATTCTGACGTTGGGAAATTTTTCACCAATCTTCGCTCCCACCCCGTTCCAAAAAGATATGTAAGTGAGAAGCATCGTATTGGCAACATACTTAATTGCTTCAGCAGTCTCAGGCGTAGTCTCTATGTATTGAACCGAAACATGTCTGACAAATTGTGAATACACCCTGCGAAGAATTCTGAAGTCCTCTTCATGGTCGCAACCTACAACAATCCGGTCCGGCCTCCGCGCCTGGGCGACTGCAGTTCCCTCTGCCAGGAATTCAGGGTTTGAGGCAACACCGAAGTTTTCCACACTATGGGTATTCATGATCTCCTGCAGGTGTCGTGCTGTCCCGATAGGCACGGTGCTCTTGTTCACGAATACGATCCTGCGCCTGTCTTTCCTTTTTGCAGCTGTCATGGCAATACTTTCAGCCGCGGCGTTGTAAAAAGTAAGATTGGTAGAGCCGTCCAGATTAGGAGGTGTCGGCAGGCACATGAAAACGGCATCGGCACCTTCCAGGATAGAGTTAAGATCAGAGGAAAAGAACAGGTATTTGCCGAGCGTTTCCTTGATAATATTAATTAATCCCGGCTCATTGACATATTTTTCAATCTCTTCGGCCAGACCGGTCGAAAATGCTTTAATCTTGTCAGGATCAATATCATATGCATACACTTCGTGGCCATATTCTGAACATACTGCGGCATGTACAAGGCCTACATAACCGGTTCCTGCAACGATTATTTTCATAGCTCCCTCATTTTATAATATGACTATTGAGTTAGCTCCGTTTCGATATATAATCTTTGATTATTGGGTAATCATCCCTTGTCCCTCCAATGCTCTCATCCCTTGTTTTCTGAGACTTTTGCAGCATGGGACCCTCCCTGTTCTCCTCCGCTTCGCTCCGGAGCCAGGGTTTCCCGTGCTGCAAAAGCCGGGAAAACTGCGGGACTTCCGCAAGTCGCTCCAAGGGATGATTACCCAATAATCCGTTACAATCAGCATATGATGCGGAGCTAACTCAATAGTCATATTTTATAATATGTTTCGTACTTTTTGAACGGTTTCCAATATTACCATCCGGTCAAATAACCTGCCAGGCCCACGCACACCCCGGCAAAAAAATTGATGCCCTTGATCTTTAAGAAATCCAGGCGGGATTCGGCAAGCATAGGCAGCATGCCATGGCCATCCTGCACCACTGAGCTTGCCAGCAGGATGCTGAAGGGCACGGCATTTTGAGAATACAGGGTAAGGAATATCAGGTGCGGACCTGATTCCGGGATAAGTCCAACCATGCACGCAGATGCCAATAAGATCAGCTGGTTTTGCTTTATCCAGCCTTCAAGATGAAATTGATCAATAAGAATGTGCATGAGGAATAACGCCCCGAAGGTCCAGAGAAATACCCGCGGAACGTGGATTTTTGCTATATGTTCCCACAGGTGCTCCTCCAGGAAATGTTCCGGCGCTGTGGATACGATAAAAAGCGCCGCTCCCGAGACCAGGAGGAGCGTGATCCTGATCCAGTTCCAGACGGGCGGCCCCAATTTACCAGTGATTATCCCGAAAAGAAAGAGTACCAAGGTGACAGTCAGCACCCCGCGGGCCATGGAGCAATGTGCCCATTGCTCTTTTATACGTCCCCATGGAAAACAGTGACACACATCTTTTTCATGGAGTTCGAACTCTTGTTGACATCCGGACCGGCTGACCGCCTTGTCCCCGATTAAGGTATCGGTCAGAAAACCGGCAAAGACTCCGATCAGAAACAAAATAAAAAAAATTACAACGGCCCTTTCAGGAATCATGGATAACATTACGAAAGACTCGTCGCCGCTGGTGGCAATCATGGCAGCCACCACGGCCCCCAGGCTGAACACCCTGTGCGAATAAAGGGTTACTGCCGCAAAGGCCCCGAGACAGCCTGGAGTTGCTCCCAAAAGACCTGCCAGCAGGTATTGTTTTAATCGACTGGCGGACAGTTCCTGGTGTAAAAATCCCCTGGAAAGGACATTCAGATACTCAATCACCAGCATCATCATAAAGACAAAGCCGGTAATCATCAGTGCGTGAACAAAACTTTCCTCTAAGAAGCTTATCATGGGCTTACACTCGGAGTGCCTGAATATGTCTGTGGACTCTCTGCCTTGAAATTTCGGTAAGAACTTACAAATTTCACAGTTGAGAAAATACAAAGAAATAGTAAATTCTCAATAGAGAAGTTACAGTTTTCACGGGGTACTTCTTCTGGAAACAATTTGCGAGAGCATGTTGGAAGAAGAAGCACCCTGTGATCAGTTACCAGTGGACCACGGACGGGTTCACCGGATATTTACTTTTTATAGCAAAATAAGGTCGCTCAAAAGTGAAACCCGGGATCAAGGAATTTCTTCAAATCAGCAAAACCGCAAAACCGCAAATCCACATGATCGGCATTTGCGGCACAGGGATGGCCGCTCTTGCCGGCTTGCTCAAGGAAAGGGGGTACGGCGTAAAGGGGTCCGACAGTCAGGCCTATCCACCAATGAGTGATGTCCTTAAAGGACTGGATATCCCTGTAACCCTGGGATACCATCCGGATAATCTTGTTTCCGGCCATCCCGATCAACAAATCAACAAATCAACAAATCACCCGCTTCCCGACCTTGTAATAATAGGAAATGTGGTCCGGGCCGACAATCCCGAGGCCAGCTACGCGGTCTCCAGGGGTATCCCTTATCTCTCTTTTCCCGAGGCCTTATCCCTTTTATTTCTGGAAGACATGAGGCCTTTGGTAGTGGCCGGAACCCACGGCAAGACCACCACCTCTTCTTTGCTGATCTCTGCCCTTGAGGCCCTGGGTGAAGGCCCCGGTTTCATGGTTGGTGGAATGCTCAAGGCCTTTGAATCAGGTTTCCGCCTGGGGCGTCCTCCCTGGTTTGTGCTTGAAGGAGACGAATATGACACGGCCTTTTTCGACAAGAGGCCGAAGTTCCTGCACTATCGTCCCTATGGTGTCATTCTTACCAGCATAGAGTTTGACCACGCGGATATATATGCTGACCTGAATGCAGTAAAGGCCGCATTTTCCGAACTGGTTGCCCTGATTCCGCCGGAAGGGGTCCTTGTGGCCTGTACGGATTGGCCGGCGGTCGTTGAGGTCTGTGCTAAGGCCAGATGCAAGGTGGTGACATACGGCAAGAGTCAGGGATGCGAGTGGCAACTGGCCGACCTTTCAGTTAATTCCACAGATACAAGGTTCACCGTTATGCATCATGGAGAGACCTGCGGCGAGGCACGGATAAGACTTTCCGGCAGGCACAATGCCCTGAATGCCTTGGGCACTCTGGCGCTGTGCAGTCATCTTGGAATGGGAGAGGAGGCAGTCCTCAAGGGCCTGGCCTCTTGTGCCGGGGTAAAGAGGAGGCAGGAAATCAGAGGGGAGGTGGCCGGAATCACGATAGTTGATGATTTTGCCCATCATCCGAGTGAGGTCAGGGAGACCCTCACTGCCCTGAGGTCTGTATATCCCGGCCGTCGCCTTATAGCCGTGTTCGAGCCAAGGACCAATACCAGCAGAAGGAGTGTCTTCCAGGAAGTCTATCCTCATTCTTTCAGTCCTGCTGATCGAGTGCTGGTGCGGGAAGTGCCTGATCCTGAGAAGGCCCCTCCCGGAGACAGGTTTTCGTCCATAAAGCTGGTGGCTGATCTCAATGACATGGGCATTGATGCCTCGTGCTTCCCTGATGCCGGCGCAATTCTTAAGGAACTTACGGCAAGCCTTTCCGAAGGTGATGTGGTGGCGGTGCTCTCCAATGGTGATTTTGAAGGACTTCTTGAAAGGCTGCTGTCTGCCTTGTCGTCAAATCGTCGAGTCGTCAAATCGTCGAGTCGTCAAATCGTCGAGTCGTCAAATCGTCGAGTCGCCAAATCGCCAAATCGCCGAGTCACTGAATTCCAGGAGTTGTGCAGGAGTTCAAAAGGCCTTTCCAGGAGGGGTCGTCTGTGCACTGCGCATGGAATGGTGGAGACGCCGGCATTTATGCCGGTTGGTACCCAGGCCACTGTAAAGGCATTGACGCCTGAAGAGATCAAGGAATTCGGGGCCCAGATAATTTTAAGCAATGCCTATCATCTGTATCTGCGTCCCGGCCATGAGATCATAAAGGAACTCGGCGGACTGCACCGGTTTATGGGGTGGGACCGTCCTATTCTGACAGACAGCGGCGGTTTTCAGGTCTACAGCCTTGCAGCACTCGGAAAAGTAGAGGAAGAAGGGCTTACATTTCGTTCGCATTTAGACGGGTCTCTTCACAAGCTCACGCCGGAGCTTGTCATAGAGATCCAGGAGGCCCTGGGCTCGGATATAATGATGTGCCTCGACTCATGCATTCCTTACCCTGCCGGCGAGGAAGAGGTAAGGAATGCTACTGATCTGACCACGCAATGGGCCAGGAGGTCTTTGAAGGCGAGAACGAGGCGCGATCTCCTGCTGTTCTCCATTGTGCAGGGAGGGATGGACCCTGCATGGAGACAACGAAGCGCATTAGACCTCCTTGAATTTGATTTTGACGGATATGCTATCGGCGGACTCAGTGTGGGTGAGCCAAAAGAGCTCATGTTTGAAATGATCGATATCACAAGGCCCTTAATCCCGGACAGGTATCCTGTTTACGCAATGGGAATCGGCAGCCCGGAAGACCTGGTCGAGGGAGTGGCAAGAGGGGTTGATATGTTCGACTGCGTGATGCCTACCAGGAACGCCAGGAACGGGATGCTCTTTACTTCCTTCGGGCACATTGTTATAAAGAATTCTCGTTTTGCCGGAGATTCAGGGCCAATAGACCCTGCCTGCACGTGTTATACCTGCAGGAATTATTCCCGTGCCTATTTGAGGCACCTTTTTATTGCAAAGGAGTTATTGGCCCACAGGCTCAACAGTATTCACAACTTGCATTATTTTTTGCATCTCATGAAAGAGATGCGGGAGGCCATAGAGAAGGACAGGTTTGAGGCCTTCAAACAAGAGTTTTATTCAAAAAGGGAGATCACCGTATGATGATATCGTCAGTAGCTTATGCCATGGCCCCTCCTTCCGGAAGTGAAGGGGGAAACCCCATCATGGCCTTTCTGCCACTTATCATTATTTTTGCCATTTTTTATTTCCTTTTGATCAGACCGCAGCAGAAAAGGGCAAAGGATCACAGAAACTTCCTGGCTTCCCTGAATCGTGGGGATGAAGTGATGACCACAGGCGGGTTGATAGGCAAGATAACAGGCCTTACAGATAACGTGGTTACCCTGGAAGTGGCAGACAAGGTAAAGATAAAGGTGGTGCGGGCGCAAATTGCCGGCAGACCCCCTGCAACTAATAAATAAAATCTATTGTAACCGTTTACGGGATTACAACGCCCGTTTACTGCAACCGTAAATATCCGGTGAACCCGTTATATCCTGCCTTGAAGCGGTTACCTTTTTCCGGGTTTCAAAGCTCACTCATCGCAGACCGGAGAGGCAGTGCAATCCGGCCCGCGATCGAAACCCTGCAAAAGGC
>PQXD01000032.1 GCA_003194485.1 Deltaproteobacteria bacterium | reverse complement strand
GAGAGCATTGGAGGGACAAGGGATGATTACCCAATAATCAAAGACTATATATCGAAGCGGAGCTAACTCAATAGTCATATAAGTTTTTTTGTCTGTATACGTCTGTGTGGATCGAGCGAGCATAGCGAGCGGGTGGCTAATTATTTTCATGCCTGCGCTTCCTTACCCAGAAAATGAGGATGGATTCCGCCAGGAACTCCCTGCTTATATTTCGATCCAGCAGCCACTCCACTTTATCCAGCCACTGGCAATACCCGGCCAGGTCCTGTGAGCCGAAGAGATGTGAAATTGCCCGAAGGTCATTCACGTAATCAGGGTTGAAAAGCATTTGAGCAGCATGTTCCTTTGGTTCTTTCCTGTCGTCACTCCGAAGCCCTTTAAGCATCATCAAATCCCTGAGAAAGGTGCGGATTACATGTACAGCAAGGAGAATGCTCTCCCGGCTGCCTGAAATCTGCCTTGACAAGATAAACAGCATGGAAAGCGCCTTTTCCCTCCTGCTTTTCAGAAACCTGAACAGGTCTTCCCGCACTGAAAAAACATCCTGCTCAAGTAAGTCTCTGGCCTTTGAGATGCTGCCTTCTGAAAAACGGGCCAGAGATTGGACCAAGCCAGAGGGACAAAGCCCTTCTCCTTTAATGTGCTCCGTAATGGCGCTGACTGACAGGCCTTCGCAGTGTATCACATGGCAGCGGGATACAATGGTGGGCAGGAGGGCCCTGACCGAGGTGGCCGTGAGTATCAGGTGGTTTCTGTCAGGAGGCTCTTCCAGGGTCTTGAGAAGGGCATTTGCCGATGGAAGATTTATCTTTTGGGCCTCCAGTATAAGGCACACCCTGCGCCGGGAATCCAGGGGAGAAAAGGACAGGGCCTTTTGCAGATCACGGACCTGATCCAGTTTTATCATTGCCCCTTGAGGCTTCAGGATCTCAAGGTCAGGGTGGGTGCGGTGCTCAAACTTGATGCACCCTGCACAACTGCCGCATGGCCTTGGATGGTCCTCTCCAGGATAAGGGTGTTCACACAGGAGCAATTTCGCAATGGAAAGGGCCAGGGCCTCTTTGCCCGCTCCGGAAGGTCCTGCCAATAGATAGGCATGGGCCAAAAGGCCCCTTTTCATCATGCGGCCGAAGAGCCGGAAGGCCCTTTCCTGGCCTGGAATATCAGCCGGCGCTTGCCTGTTCACACGTAAATTCACTCCCTGTCCGGGGTAATGTGAACGCTTAAGTTCACACTTGTTTTTTTCCTGACCACAGGCTGGGCTGAGTACCTGGCCGGCCACGCACGGCATCACAAGGCTCGGCCGGGGCAGACGGGTCTTCCGCTTCTATGTCTTCTGTTGACTCTTTCAGGGCCTTGTCCTGACCCTGAAGGTAGAAATGACGCTCAAGGAGCCTCTGATACTCAGTCCAACCATAAGCCGCCCCGGGAATATCTTTTTTCAGACCTCCAAGATAGTTCAGTTTGGCATCCAGGTCATCTATATAATTCAGTGCTATGGCTTCCTCCATCATGGGGACTACAGGCGCACCGAATTCCCTCTGGCCGTGATGGCTGAGCACGAGGTGTTTCAGGGTGACTATCTGCTGAGATGAGTCCTTAATGCCGAGTCTTGCGACAAAATTGTCAATAATAGAAATACCCAGTACGATATGACCAAGGAGTCTGCCCTTGTCTGAATAGTCTATCGGAGGGCGGGAAAAGGTGAATTCTTCTATTTTTCCGATGTCGTGAATCAGGGCGGCTGATACCAGAAGGTCCCGATCAAGGTGGGGATATAGCCTGCATACGGAATCCGCCAGCCTTGCCACCGAGACGCTATGCTCCAGCAGTCCGCCGATATAGGCATGGTGCATCCTCTTTCCTGCGGGTGCCAGCTTGAAGGCCTTGCTGATCTTCCGGTCCCTGAATATTTCATTTAATAAAGAGACAAAGACATCGGATTTGATCCCCCTGATATACTTCCTGAACTCTGACCACAGTTCATCGGTGTCGGCCTGAGCAACAGGGAGAAAAAGGCCCGGATCCACTCCATCGTCCCCTATTGATTCCAGATGAGTGATCTTCAGCTGTGTGGCTTCTCTGAACTTCTGTGCCTCTCCCCTTATCCGGACGTAATCTCCTTTACTAAAGACTGCATCAAGCCGTTTGGCCCCTTCCCAGACCCGGCCCTCAATCTCACCGGTCCTGTCAGTGAGGGTGACGGCCAGATAGGGTTCCCCGTTTCTTGTCTCAAGCATTCGCTTGGAACTGACGCAAAAAAGACCCTCCACAGTCGCTCCGGGCTGGATTGCCGATATATAGGTTCCTTTTTCCAAATTTCTAATTTCTGATTCCGCTGAAAAAACCCAATCTGCGGCGTTGCTTCAATTTTCCAGCCCATGCGACGTACGCCAAGTACGTCTCATTCCTGGAAAATTTCGCGCCTTGCATCTCGGGCTTTTTGAGCGGAATCATATTTCAGACTTTTTGCAGTGTAATCATTTCTAATTTTTTAATTGTCTCCCATATCCATGGCAAACCGGATACCTGCGGCCATACCCAAAGGCCCTGCCGGTAACCCTCGGGCCTATAGGGGACTGATGACGTTTGTATTCACTGCGGTCGACCATCTGTACGATCCCGTGTACTGTCTCCGGATCAAAACCCTCTGTAATTATCCGGTCGGGCGAGGTATTATGCTCCAGATACTTTTCGAGTATTGCATCCAGGATCTCATAGGGCGGGAGATCGTCCTGGTCCTTCTGCCCGGGCCTCAGCTCTGCCGAAGGGGCCTTTGTCAGCACCCGCTTGGGGATTATTTCTCCCTCTGAGTTGAGATATCCGGCCACCTTATAGACCATAGTCTTGGGCAGATCCGAGACAAGGGCAAAGCCGCCGCTCAAATCCCCGTAGAGCGTGCAGTACCCAACCGCAAGTTCCGATTTGTTGCCCGTGGAGAGCACCAGATGTCCGAATTTGTTGGAAATGGCCATGAGCAGATTGCCCCTGATCCTGGCCTGTATGTTCTCTTCGGTAGTATTTCGGCCTCTTCCGAAAAAAACCGGCTCAAGGGTTCCAAGATATGAATCAAAAATGCCTGATATGGGAATTGTAATGGTCCGGATCCCCAGGTTCCGGGCCAAGGCCTCCGCGTCCTCAATACTTGCCTCTGATGTATAAGGAGAGGGCATTATGACTCCCAGCACATTTTCAGGGCCGAGGGCCTGTGCAGCAACAGCGGCGGCCACGGAAGAGTCTATCCCGCCGCTCAGGCCCAGCACGACCTTGCTGAAACCGCACCTGGTTGCATAATCTTTCAGGCCCAGCTTCAGTGCCTTGACCACGGCCTCTTCCTTTGAACCGGAGACGATGTGCACTTCGCCTTGCAGGGCCTTTGTATCGCATGTGACCAGGTCCTCTGAAAAATCCTTTGCCCGGGCCATGATATTCCCGGCATGATCAACGGCCATACTGTTTCCGTCAAATATCAGACAGTCCTGCCCTCCGACTGCATTGATATAAAAGAAGGGCCTGCGGTATTTGATGGCAAGGTGTCTTAAGATATGGTAACGGAAGGCGGTCTTTTCTATGTCAAACGGAGAAGAATTTATTGTTATAAAGACATCCGTCCCTTTTTCTGCCAGCTCAGCCACAGGGTTCACAGGATAGCTGTGTTCAAGGAAGAGGTCGCTATCGTTCCAGATGTCCTCGCATATCGTAATGCCAAGAGATAGTCCTCTGAAGTTGACCGGCGTACTCTCGGTCCCCGGCTCAAAGTACCTGGTTTCATCAAAGATGTCGTAGCTGGGAAGAAGGCGTTTGTGCACTTTGGCCAGGACATTTCCCTCTTCAAACAGGACGGCCGTATTATGTATGGGTTTCCCGGCCCTTTTGGTGTTTGGTGAAATACAGCCGCACAGAACGGCAATCCCTTTTACCTCTGACATCAGCCAATCCATGGCCTGCAGGTTGTCCTGTATAAACTCTTCGCGTTCCAGCAGGTCCCTTGGAGGATAACCACATACTGCGAGCTCAGGAAATATAACCAATTCACACCCTCCGTCCCTGGCCTTTCCGGCGAGACGGACCAATTGGGCTACATTGTGCCTAAAGGCCCCTATTGTGGGATCGTATTGCGCCAGACCTATTTTCACCTTTATCCCAATCTTAATTCATAATTCCTTACATTCCCTTATGACACTCTTCCACTACTTCCTGCAGCTCCTTGTCCAGCTCCGGAGGCAGACCGTTTATTTTGACGTCCAGGAATCCCCTGACTATGGCGGATGTGGCCTCTTCTTCACCGAGACCCCTGGCCATGAGGTATTCGATCTCCTCCTGGGCTATCCGGCCTACGGCCGCTTCATGGGACATATCCACATTTGCCACATGGGCCTCCAGCTCAGGTATGGCGTGAATCACGCCGTTTTCTGCCAATATCAGGCCCTGACATTCAAGGTGTGCCTTTATATCGGCGGCAAGGCCGACAAGGTGTCCCCTGGCCACTACCCGGCCTCCGAAAGATATGGTCCTGGATATTATCTCGGACCTGCTCCCGGGGGCCTCGAGTATGACCTTGGCACCAGTGTCTATATCCGAGCCGTCAGGGGCCACGATGACCGAGTTAAAGCGGGCCAGGGCATTTCGGCCGCTGAGTGTGGCTGCCGGAAAGGTCTGGACAGACTTTACGCCCCTAAGGGATATGTAGTTGGAGAGAAAGACGCCGTCCTCCTCCACCCTGATACCTGTACGGGGCCTCACATAGACATTTTCACCCCAGTTATGGATCATGGTAAAGATGAGCTTTGCCCCCTTCTTGACAAAGAATTCGGATATCCCTATGTGCAGCCCTGAGGTAAGATGTGGATGTGTGGAGCATCCTGTGATGATATGCAGTTCGGAACCCTCTTCTGCTATCACTATGTTGTGAATGCGCTGGGCCACGTTTTCATTCCTGATGTAAAGGCAGGTCTGGAGCGGATAAACAACCTTTTCACCAGGAAGGGTCCGAATGAAATAACCGTTATCGAGTTTCTGATCAGCCTCCCTCGTAAAAGAATCTTTCTCGGTTGATACGAGCTTCCACCAATAGTCCTTGAGGCCGTCGTATTTTTTGAGCGCCTCCGTGATGGGGAGCAGCTCTATGCCATGCGCTTCACAATCACACTTCAGGATACTGCAGTTTGTCTGAATAAAGGTCCCTGCCTTATCCGGAGCTTTGAGATCGATCCCGGTCTGCCTGAGCCTTTCAAGTTCTTCTTCTCCAAACTCCCCTATATCTTTCGGCCCTTCTACCTCAGAGGCAGGCTTGAAGGTCTCCAGCAGGTCCTCATCACTCAGGTCTTTTGTGTCGTAACGGTTTTCAGAATAGTTCATATCTTAAGCCTTGTTCGAATAGACGGCATTTGGCACACTCTTCATAGCCGTAATTTTTGATTCTCTCAAATATATCCCGGGGATTTCCATGGCAGTATATCTGCCCGTTCAGCATGACATGTCCCTTATCAGCATTCACATAGTTTAGTATAAGTCCGGTGTGGGTAATTATCAGACCGGACTTCTGACGGTTTTTGCGCACTTCTTTTTGCAGCAGCTTGCGTATCATCTGGCATATCACATCCAGGTTCTCAATATCTACACCGGATTCCGGCTCATCAAGGAGTGCCAGGTCCGGACCCTGGGCCAGAAGCTGGAGCAGTTCGGACTTCTTTATCTCACCGCCGGAAAAGCCGAGGTTCACTTGCCTTCCCAGAAAGTGCTCAAAATTATAGGCAGCAGCTAACTGACCCACGGCATTGGATCTCTTGTCATATAAGGCCAACAAGTCTCTAAGCCTCACCCCTCTCAGGGTAGGCGGACGCTGAAAGGACAGCCCGAGGCCGAGCCTGGCCCTTTCGTTAACTGGCAGGTGCGTGATATCCTCTCCCTTGAAGAGTATGCGACCATGCTTGACCTTGTAACCGGAAAAGCCCATCAGGGTCACGAGCAACGTCGTTTTCCCCGAACCGTTTTTACCAAACAGGCAGTGTGTCTCGCCCGTTCCTATCCGGAGGTTGATCCCCTTGAGGATCTCGCGGCCCTGGACTTCAACCCAAAGATCTTCTATCTGTAGCATAAAAAGCCTGACCTCCCTGGTGATTTGCTTGAACTCTGTTGAAACGGACAGCAAAGTCAACGGCAAGAATGTAAGAGGTATGCCCTGAATTTACAAGAAGCAATGTGGAAGCCTGGGGATGATTTTTATACCTGAGAATTTCCGATTGACCAGCCGACGGCTGGAAATGTCAAGTTCACTGAAATCGTGTAGAGGCGCAACTCGATTCGCCACTTAGGCCGCCGGGTCCCTGATTCGCTGAACCACAGCTAAAGCTCGACAGCATCTTCTGCACTTCCCCTGATCCGCATTCGGGACATTGAATCCCCTTGATAGACCCGGATGAAAGCACAAGAGTTTCGAAAACCTTGTTACACTTCTTGCATGTATATTCAAAAATTGGCATAAGGAAATTGGCCTCTATGCTTTCTAAGCCGGTACTGGCAAACAACTCGAATGTAAGTTAATTTATAAAAGCAGGTTGTCAAAGAAGACTAAGAGAGGAGATTAAATCTTGGATAATAAAGATCAGCTTCAGGAGGTCTTGTCATCTGAAACCATTAAGACCAGAGTAAATGAGTTAGGGGAACAAATTTCCAGAGATTACCACGGACGTCCCATGGTGCTCATCGGTATTCTTAACGGGGCCTTTATTTTCATGGCGGATCTCGTACGGCACATCAGGAATCCCCTGCAGATCGACTTTGTACGCCTGGCCAGCTATGGTTCTCAGACGGAGCCATCGGGCCAGATAAGCTTTACTAAGGACATAGAGCTTGACATTAAGGACAAGGATGTCCTGGTTGTAGAGGATATAGTAGATACAGGTTATACACTCAAATACCTTAAAGAGGTGCTGAAGCTGCACAATCCGGCCTCGGTCAGGATCTGTTGCCTGATCGACAAGAAGGAGCGCAGAGAGGTACCAATAGAAGTCGATTACGTTGGATTCGATATCCCGCGCGGGTTCCTGGTGGGCTATGGACTGGACTTTGACGAGAATTACCGTGGCTTACCAGCGGTGTACCACCTCAATCCGGGTTATCAGCCAGAGGGGTTCGCCCCGTCGGACAGATAAGTTGTCTAAAGGAGATATCCAGCAGACCGAAAGCTTGTGTTGCATGTCCTTAATCTGCTGATAAATAAAGGACTGTTGTCCATGGCTTATCCTGATAGCCCAAAGCAAAGATATCAAACAACCGCACTGATCTGGCCAGGAAAATACAATGAAGATGGGTCCCTGAAAGAAGTTCCGCGGGTGAATTTGCCCTTTCAGATAATTGAGACCATCAACGGGAGCCGGGCCTCGCAGGAGGCCAAACCTGAAGAAATGGGCCAGGAAATTCGTGCATCTGCTCAATAAACGTTTGTAGTAAAAAAATCTGGCAGTGGTAAGGAAGGAATTTACTGGCGATTAAGGCAATTGTCTTCAGAGCGGCGTGAAAATCGGGGACAATGAAAGATTAATTCAACTAAAATGACTCGATTGGCTGTTCTTTGAACCATTCCAAAATCCTGCCTGCCGGACTTTCCTCAAAATTTTCTACCACCGCTTCTTCTTTTGCCACTATTCGAAGAATCATGGCAATAAGTGGATCACTGGATATTTCATATAAGCGCAGGCGAATTTTGTGACGCAGCACAGGAGGCTCTTTTGAGCCTTCAGAGGCAAGCTGTGATCGTCTTTTCTCAAGCTATGGGTAAAAATACCACCATAGCCA
>PQXD01000031.1 GCA_003194485.1 Deltaproteobacteria bacterium | reverse complement strand
CAGCTATTTCCGCACTGGCAAATGGGTGTAAAACCGACGGCTGGATGATGGGAGCCCGGTGAGCTGAGAGGCTCACGCCGGGTTCTGAGAGGGCCTGGGGGTGAGATTCCCCCGGGCTACTCACCTGCGAGGAAGTGGGGCCGGACTCGATACTGTTCCCCCAACTGCGTGGCGTCCCCCTGGTCGATTTCTGGCTTCAACAGGAAATGGGATTACCTGAAGAGCTATTCAAAAAACTCGAATGGCGCAAGCGCGGGACCGACGCCAACCCACTTTTCGCCGCGGCCCTGCCCAACCGCTTCTTGGCAGTCGTGCCGGCGAGTCAGGTCAGAGAACTTGCCGAAACAGTGAAAGAACAGGTGAGGGCCTGGGTTCAAGACGAGGCCCGTGCAGCCGTGGAAGAACTCCTCCGAGCAGGAAACATACCCCATCAGGAGGACCTGCCCTGCTTCACCCAAGCGAAACGACAGCTGAAAGATTTCCCTGAGGTGTATTGGGCTGCTGTGCCCTGGTCGCTGGTTAAGGAACAGGACAGGGCCGTTCCGGATACCACCGAACTTGCCGCCGCTATGGCCCCCTTTTTTCCGGAAGAGGACAATGAAAAGCCCGGGTTCCTGGGTTCCAATACGTGGCAAGTTCTAAGCGGCAATATCGATCTTGATGGCGTTTCTTTCTACTGCCCCAATCCGGGCGTGCTCTATCCAGCGCTCTACGACCTCCTCGACCGGGTCGCGGCCGCTACCAAGTCCGTGCGGCCGTTCAGCCAGATCTCAGAGCGTGGTTATCGTTGCTCCCTGTGCGGCGAGCGGGAGTGGCTCACCACAGAGCGGAAACAACTTGATCTTCCGCCCGGCAAGCGTGATGACACTCTTTGGGCCAAAATCGCCAAGAAAAAGCCATCATGGGCCAGGGAGGGAGAACACCTTTGTGGCCTCTGCGCCATGAAACGGTTGTGGCCAAGCCGTTTCGTTGAAGTGGTACGCCGGGCGGTGGACATAGGCGATGTGCGTCGCTATGTGGTCTCCACCCACACCATGGCGCTTGCGACCAGCCTGGGGCAATGGCTGGATGACCCTACATCCTTGCCTCCCTGGCTGTCGGCCCAGCTCCAAGGGTACCAGGAACAGGCAGCTCTGCCGAGAAGTCTGGCCGCCCAACTCCGTGACGCTGATGAGGATGCCAATCTCCTCTGCCGCCGGCTTCCCATTCTCCTGGATACGTTGCGGGAAGCAGCAAAGGACGAAGGGGACTACGAACAGATCCGAGAGGTTGAACAGAAGATCAAGGAGGAAGTATTCGGGCACAGACCCGAGGCCTACTACGGTCTCATCATGATGGACGGCGACAAAATGGGGGCCTGGCTGAGCGGCAGCGAGGAAAAGTTCCGCCTTTCATTTGGAGAGACCTGGCACTCCCAGGTCAAGGCCAAGGCCTTTGAACTTGCCCGGGACAACGAGGCACTACGCCAATACCTCACGACCTCCCGTTCGCCATCCCCGGCCCGGCATATGGCGATCTCCGGGGCACTCAACGGTTTTTCCCTGGAACTCGCGCGCCATGTTATCGAAGACCTCTACAGGGGTAAACTTCTTTACTCCGGCGGGGATGACGTTCTGGCCATGGTCTCGGTGGACGATCTGCTGCCGACCATGCTGCTCCTGCGACTGGTGTACAGCGGCATTTTTCCGGGCGGAGACGACGATACTGATGCCTGGCGGGAAGTCCTGGGGCAACAAAAGAAAAGGCTCGATATCGGACGCGGCCATGTCCGGCATAGAAAGCGCCTCTACCGCATGATGGGAAAAGATGCCACCGCCTCGACCGGCGCGGTCATCGCCCATCATACCGCGCCGCTTGCTATGGTGCTGCGCACCCTGCGCCAGACGGAAAAACGGGCCAAGAACGAAGGCGGCCGCGACGCGTTCTCCGTGACGCTGCTCAAACGCTCCGGCAGCGCTGTGGAGTTGACCTGCCCCTGGTTCGTGAACAAGGAAATGGAATCACTGACGGCAAGTCCCATGGGGCTGCTCATCCGGCTGCGCAATGCCTTTGCCGGTCCCGGACTTTCGCGGCGGGCAGCATACCTCATCCAGGACTGGGCTGCGCAACTTCCCGGCGAGAAAGCCATGACCGACCCGGAGCAGCATGAAAGCATGCTCGCCACCAGCCTCGCCTATCAATTCAGGCGGCAGAGCAAGGGCGAGGCAGCCCAAATGAACAACGCCCGCCTTGGCAAGGAGCTGGCCCGCCTGGCCCGGACGTCGCAAGGACGGACCGGGCGCGACAATCCAGCGGCGTTCATGACCGATTTCCTCGCCGTGGCCGAATTCCTGGCCCGCGAAGGCAGATTAGGATCAAAAGAAGAGCAAGGAGGCAGCCGATGACCGAATATCTATTTCTGCAACCTCTGGATGTGCTCTACCTGCGCGGCAACCGGCTCTTCGGCGCGGCCGGAGATCACGGGGAAGCACTGATGCCGCCCTGGCCCTCGCTGGCGGCAGGGGCCATCCGTTCGCATATGCTGGCCAGCAGCAAAGTTGACCTGGCAGCGTTTGCCGATGGCAAGGCAACCCCTGAGGGCCGGCTGGGAGAGTGTCTCGGCACCCCGGAACAACCAGGAAGTTTCCGGGTGAAAGTTTTCACCCTGGCAAAAGGAGAGGGCAGTGATACAGTGCTCCCTTTATTTCCATTGCCTGCCGATGTGGTGGCACAGGAAGGCGTGGCGTCATACCTCTACCCCCGCAGGCCTCATCCCAATATTTCCTACGGTACGCCTGCGCCTTTGCCCATGCTTCCCGTATTTCGGCAGGAGACACCCGGAAAACCAACCAGAGGCCGCTGGTTGAACTGGGACGGTCTTGTAGCCTATCTGGCCGGCAAGCCTATCGGTAGCAACCTCCTTGTCGATAGCGGCACCCTCTGGAAGAACGATCCCAGACTCGGTATCGCCATGGACTCCGAGCGCCGAACCGTGGAAAAAGGCCGTATCTACACCACCGAAACTATGGCCCTTGCAAAGGGAATTGGCTTTCTCGTCGGCGTGGACGGCGCGGACGGCTGCCTGCCGCAGGACGGTCTTCTTCGTTTCGGAGGCGACGGCCGGGGGGCCACGGTGCAAGTATGCCAGAGCGAATGGCCGGCACCACCCTGGACGCGCATCGCCGAGGAGAAACGGTTCCGGCTGGTACTCTCGACGCCGGGGCTCTTTCCCGACGGGTGGCAGTTGCCGGGACTTGCTTGGGAAAACGACTCCATTATCTGGCATGGCACGGACTTTACAGCCCGCCTGGTAGCCGCGGCGATCAACCGGGCCGAGGTGGTGAGTGGTTGGGATCTGGCCCGCCACAGGCCAAAACCAGCCCAACGGGTTGCACCGGTTGGCTCGGTGTACTGGTTTGATGATCTGGAAGGAGATCCGGGCGGTCTGGAAAAACTCATAGAAAATGGCTTGTGGCCACTTATCGACAAGCCGGACGCGACACGTATGGCGGAGGGTTTCAACAACGTGCTGGTGGCAGCCTGGCCGCAAGAATAGCGAAAAGGAGGCAGAAGATGTTTCAGGAAAAGAAAGCGCTTTTCATGTATTGCGTAAGCCCGGTCCACATGGGTGCGGGCACGGCCCTGGGGGTGATCGATAATCCCATCCAGCGCGAGCGTCACACAGAATACCCGGTGTTCGCCGGCTCAGGGATCAAGGGGGCTATCCGTCACCATCTGGCTCAAACATCTGATAAGAATGAGGACATTGTATATGCCATGTTCGGCCCTGAGGCCGGCAACTCGTCGGACCACGCCGGTGCGGTAAGCTTCAGTGACGCCCAGTTGGTAGCCTTTCCGGTGCGCAGTGCCAAGCGAGCCTTTGTTTATGCTACGTCTCCCACTGCCCTAGCTCGAACCGCAAGACTCCTGAATACAGCGGGATTGGAACCAAGTTGGCAGGTGGAGGCAGTGGCTGAAGGTGATTGCAGAGTGGTCAACCCAGACCTTCTAGTCGGGGACAAAGTGGCGCTGGAATCATTTGAATTCACCGCCAGGCTGGACAAGCCCCTTCGTATGATCTCGGAATGGCTGGCCCAGAATGCGTTGATAGGAACACCGGTCTACGAATTTTTCCGCAACAAATTGAAAGATGATCTCGTTCTCCTTTCGGACGAGGATTTCGGCTACTTCGTACGAAACGCCACTGTAGTCGAACCCCATGTACGGATAAACGATATCACTGGTACTGCCGAAGAAGGAGGACTTTTCTACTCTGAAAACCTGCCGCCGGAGAGCATCCTGGTCTCGCTGGTCATGGCCACCAGGGACCGCCGCAAAAACGGCAAAAAGCTTGATGCCTTTACCATGATGAAGACCCTAGTGGAGGGTAGTGATGAAGACTCCCTGCCGGGCATAAACGGAATGCTGCTACAGATCGGCGGTGACGCCACCACCGGCCGGGGACAGGTAGTATTGAACATCGCAGGAGGAAGTGATCATGCCGAATCTTGAACAGGAACGTGCCGCCTATGCCTGGGAATGCGTGCAGAAGTGTTCTTCTGAGTATGTCAACCTGGCCAAGTCAGCCCCTGCACTTATCATGGGGAACGGCCTCATGCAAACGCTGGCCTTTTTTAACAGCAAAAACAAGCACCATCACGAGGCGCTCAACCGCCACATTTTTACCTGGTTGGCACGACGCTTTCCGGATGCAAAGCCGGGCGACTTCACATCCGCCATGAAGTTCCTGCACGGGACAACATCGCTCTCGTACCGGCAGGCCACCGAAGAAACCATGGAATTGTTGCGTTGGATCCGGCAGCTTGCGGCGGCGGTAAAAGAAGACAAAGAATAACAACCACATTATTATCAATGGGCGATCAAGATCTAAGGAGAACTCAACCATGGCCATTCCCGCAACTCCCGATTACCTGAAAAGACATATTGCGGACAAACAAGCTCCACCAGGCCATCGTTTCGGGCCTTACTTTCCAATCTGGAGAACGGACTGGACGCTTGATAAGAACAAGAAAAAAGTGGCCCTGGAACAGGTGCTTGCCTTCGGGGGGACAGCAATCGAGCTGATCAAGAAAGTTAAGGCACGACAGATCGACAATGCCGATAGGCTAGGCAAGAATGTGTATAAGATCACGGCCAAATCCTCCGCGCCCTTTGTCACCGGCGTAGGTATGGAAAACCCGGTGGAGAATGGCTTTGCCTTTCTTACACCATACGGCCTGCCATACCTGGCAGGGAGCGGCGTCAAGGGCGTGCTGCGTAAGGCTGCAGAAGAACTTGCCTTGTCGGGCGATCTTGCTGACCGCAAGAACTGGGATATCTTTGCACTCTGGCGGTTGTTTGGTTTCGAAGCGACGAGCGCCAGCCTGGGTGTCACGGGGAAATTGCCCAAGGAAAAACTGCTCTCTGACATGACTGCCGAGAGAAAAAGAGCCTACCTCGCTGTTATTAGCGAACTCTCCCTTGACGATGCACGAGAGTTCATGGAAGCGGTGCTTCCGTCCGAAAAGCGCAGGCCGTACCGGGACGATCCTCATGCGTTCCTGGCTGCTTTGGTTAATGACAAAAAACTGAGGGACTCGCTTGCATTCCGGGGAGCATTGTCCCTTTGGGACGTATTTCCTGAATCGCCAGAGGGCAAGCTTGGCATAGAGATCCTGAACCCTCATTATACTCAGTACTATCAACAAGGCGCCATTCCCGCCGACTGTGAGCCACCGATACATAGTTTCTTTCTCGTCGTGCCGCCTGGAACTACCTTCATATTTCATGTCCAATGCACGACAAACCAACTTCCATACCAGCTCACTTCGTCATGGCGACAACTCTTACAAGCTGCTTTCGTCCATGCCTTTGACTGGCTCGGTTTCGGAGCTAAGACCTCAGTGGGATATGGTAGCTTTGTTGTCCCGGGCAAAAATAAGGAGCAGATGACGATGGACACGGATACTCAGAAAGGACAAGTCAACATCATACGAATTGATCCTGCCGCAGAACGGCAAAAAAAAGTAGATCGATTCGTTCAAAACCTGCCAAAGTCGGCGGAGCTTCCAGGGCAAGCATCGGAAATCCTTGCCAGGATTAAGGGCATGAAAGAAAAGGAGCTGCGAAAAGAATGTCTGAAACAGTTAACGGCACAGTTCAAGAACGTCATCAACAAAGGAGTAAAAAACAGGAAAAAATGGGCACTGGCAATAGTGGCCTGTTGTAAAGAAGAAGGATGAGCTGAAAACAGGGCATAGAGAAAAAAAGAAGGCCCGAGAGGAAGAGGCTGCACGCAAGGAGCAGGAACGGATTGAGGCAGAAGCGAAACGTCAGGCTGAGTTGGCAAAAATGTCGCCCGAGGAGCGTGATATAGCTGCAGTAAAAGATCCAGCTACACCAGAAAACAAGGTCATGGAAATCTACAGTCGTATAGATAACTTTCCGGATGATATGAAGAAGGAACTTGCACAGGCCTTCAAGGAGCTTTGGGAACCAAACCCGAAAAAATGGCAGAAAAAGAAGTGTTCTCAAAAACAGTGGAAAAAGGTCCAGCGCGTCAAGGCCATCCTCGGCGAGGGCTGAGGCCCGGTCTTACGGCTCAAGCCGCCGAATCGAGGCTATCCTCGAAAGGTGTTTCTTGTCGTATGAGAAGATCTCGTCGATCCGGCGATGCTCCATGACGGCTGCAATATAACCATCGATGAAGTCGATATTATGTGCCATATAATATTCAGTCGCTTTCTCTACCAGTGTACCGTTGATCACCTCCAGGCCCGGGGTCGCCAGAATCGCCTTGACCATGGGACCGATCTCCGTGTTTGCGAGCCCGTAAAAGGATTCCAGGACCCATACGGTCTCGGCCATTACCATCTCGGTGGTTATCAGACGGAGGGTGCCGCGGGCCGCTTTTTCCAGGAGTTTTTCCACCCGGTCCGCCTTGGCCGGATCGTCGTTGGTAAAAAAGCGGATAAAGACGTTGGTGTCGAGGAAGACGGCCTTCATGTCATTTCCCCGGCTACCCGTCGGCCGACTGCCTCCTTGGCTGCACCCCTCTCCAGGGCAGGGTCTCCTCCGCGGCTTGGCACCACGCCGCGGAGGTCACGGAGGGTCTTGACCACCGCCAGGACGATCCGGTCGCCTTCGATCCGGAAGTCGATTTTGTCATGCGGGCTGATACCGTACTGTTCCCTAATGGATTTGGGAATGGTTACCTGGCCTTTAGTGGTTACCGTTGATAACATTTTCTACCCTCCAAAAAAATCTTACTTATAAAATAATGGTAAAAATAACAGTCAGCAATAGGATTTTTCTTGAGACATGAACCTCATCATCCTCTTCAACCACACCCTGACCGCTATCCGGAAGGCCGGTGTCCGTGTCTCTCTCGGTATCGCTTCTATCATCGATCCCCCTTCGGTTCAGGCGGTATGGGAAAGGAGGAAATGAGGTGAGAATTGGGGACAGGGGAATTATGTTCACTTATAAGAATCTATTGCTTACAGAAGTTGTTTTGACTAACATAAAGTGTAAGTGTGCTGAGCAAGACCTGCGTTTTTCTCTGCCTAAATCGGCCTCAGGAAGTCATAATGGAAGCGATGTCACATCATGCGCAGTACGAAGGTGTTAGTAGGAGAATAACGACGGAGAGAAAGAAATATGTTTTCTGGAAAGACGATGATATGTGGCTTGGATATCTGGATGAATACCCTGATTATATGACACAAGGTAAGACATTAGAAGAATTAAAAGAAAACCTGATAGATATATTCAACGAACTTAATAAACATATTATACAGAGACAAATCATGGCTGTATCTACTCTCATCCCCTTGCTCATCAGGCGCGAATGCCTGGAACTGGATAGACTTGTCGATCTCTGCATCAATCGCTATCACAGACGGGATG
>PQXD01000030.1 GCA_003194485.1 Deltaproteobacteria bacterium | reverse complement strand
AATCCTGGCTATGGTGGTATTTTTACCCATAGCTTGAGAAAAGACGATCACAGCTTGCCTCTGAAGGCTCAAAAGAGCCTCCTGTGCTGCGTCACAAAATTCGCCTGCGCTTATATGAAATATCCAGATAGAATCACACACTTGTATGGAGGGCAAAATGCACACCCTCCATCCATTCTTGCCTTATGTGATGGTATACCAAAAAAGAAAACCTCAATGCATTGAGGAGCTTGACCAAATACAATCCCGGATCATTAAGGCCTTTGGCTTCAAGTCAAGCGTGGGGGGTCTTACAAAACATAAAGGATTAACTTGCTGATTTTATATTATTTTGTTGCTAAAAAAGCTGGCTGTCTGTTCAATTTTTGTTGAAAAGGTTGAAGAATAAGGTGCAGCGGATGGAACCTTTTGTAGCGTCTGATATGGAGATCCTTGAGAAAGAGTGAAGTTCCTATCCGGAAGCGATCATGAAGCTACTATTTGCTTTTGGAAATTATCATTCAATTAACTTCTGTTTTAATCTGTATTCCTCAATTGCGCAATAAAGAACAGGGACGATCATCACAGTAACCAATGCCACAAACATTCCTCCAAAAGATGGGATTGCCATGGGAACCATAATGTCCGAGCCACGCCCGGTGGATGTGAGCACCGGGATAAGGGCCAATATTGTGGTAGCTGAAGTCATAAGGGCCGGCCGGATTCGACGAATAGCCGCAGCCACGGTAGCGTCTTTAATCTCCTCTTTCGTCGAGACTTTTCGAGTGGCGAAACTCTGATCAAGATACGTGGCCACCACGACACCATTATCTGAAGCGATTCCGAAAAGTGCCAGGAATCCTACCCAGATCGCCACGCTCAAATTAATCGGGTGCACCTGGAAGAGTTCTCGCATGGAAATTCCAAACACGAAAAAGTCCAGGAACCAGTGTTGTGCATAGAGCCATATCATAATAAATCCACCTGCCCACGCAACAATTATTCCAAAGAACACAAGCAGGGTTGTTGATACAGAATCAAACTGTAAATAGAGTATGAGGAAAATGATAAAGAGTGCGATGGGCAAAACCACAGCCAGCTTTTTTTGAGCCCGTATCTGATTTTCATAGTTTCCTGCAAAGGCATAGCTTATCCCGGCAGGAAGCTGGAATTCTCCGCTTTCTATTTTCTGATCCAGGTACTTCTGTGCGTCGTTAACCACATCAACCTCAGCGTATCCCGGCTTTTTATCAAATACAACATACCCTACCAGGAATGTATCTTCACTTTTTATCACTTGAGGGCCCCGCACGTAGCGGATTTTGCTGAGTTGATCCAATGGTATTTGCGCTCCCCCGGAGGCCGGGACAAGAATCTTCCTCAGGCTCTCTATATTGTCCCTGAGTTCCCTCATGTACCGCAAGCGAACCGGATACCGTTCCCGACCTTCGACAGTAGTCGTAATCTTTTTTCCACCGATAGCCACTTCTATAACGTCTTGCACCTTGCGGAGCATAATTCCATACCGGGCGATGGCCTGTCTGTCTATCTCTATCTCAAGATATGGTTTCCCGACAATCCTATCGGCTATCACTGATGAAGGTTCGATGGAAGGGACTTCCTTGAGAAACCTCTCAAGTTGAAGCCCAACTTTTTCTATGGTGGCAAGGTCAGGACCTCGAATCTTGATGCCCATAGGAGCCCGCATCCCAGTTTGGAGCATGATGATTCTCGTGATTATGGGCTGAAGCTTCGGAGAAGAAGTAGACCCTGGAACCTGGGCTGCCTTCACTATTTCGTTCCAGATATCGTTGGGGCTCTTGATCCCTTCCCATGCATCTCGATCTTTGTTTAGAGCAGGATCAAGAGGGACCCGCCACAATCGAAATGGTCTTCCCTTTGAATCCGGTATGAGACGTTTGTTTTTATCCCGCTCAAAACGCCCAGACACGCTATACGGCTTCCCATCAGGCGCGGGCAGAGGGAATCCATTCTGATCACGGAAAAGCTCTGTCTTTTCTGCTGAAAACCTAAATCGCAAGCGCTTACCGTTTTTGTCCACAATATACTCTGGCTTGTAATTGATTATTGTTTCAACCATGGAAACCGGTGCAGGATCAAGGGGTGTTTCAGCCCGTCCTAATTTTCCAACTACCGATTCAATCTCCGGGATTTGTTTTATTGCTATATCCTGTTTTTGAAGGGCGTCCATGGATTCCCCGATGGAAGCATGGGGCATGGTGCTGGGCATATAGAGAAAGGCGCCTTCGTCAAGAGGCGGCATGAATTCCTTCCCCAATCCCGGAAATACATTGGAGATACTGCTTACCGCTTTCCAGTCCCTTACGGGCTGTGGCAGCCAGCCAAAAAAAGTGTCAAATCCCAGCCAGACAAGTCCACCCCACAGGACAAGGAGCGTAGGAATTATCAAAAAGATGATCTTGTGGTTAAGACACCATCTCAAGATCCTTGCATAGACGAGTTGGAATAAATGAAAAAAGATCAGCAAACTGCTTATTAAGAGTGCCACGAATACGAAGTTTCTCAAGAATCCCTTCGCCGGACCAAGCGGTAGCCAGTGTTTCGAAAGAATTACTGCTACCACAAACACTGCGACCCAGTTTACCATTTTAAAAATCCATTTTTGCCAGCGTTCCGGAATCCATTTGGTAAATAACCAGTAGAGTGCGATAAGCGCTATAATAGCCCCGGTCCACCACGCCATGAGCCAGCCAATCATTATTCCTGCGACAAGCAAGCTCAAATAAAAGATCCATCGAAAGAGAGGTTTTATATGCCTCTTTTTTCTTTTCGTGTGAAAAGAATGTGGGCCAGGGGAGGGATAATAGTGAGAGCTACAATTACAGAAGCTATCAGGGCGAATGTTTTGGTAAAAGCCAGGGGTTTGAACAGCTTTCCTTCAGCGGCCTGCATGGTAAAAACGGGTAAGAAGCTTATCACGGTTGTTGAAACAGCAGTGAGGACCGCACTGCCGACTTCGCTTGTAGCACGAAAAATCACTTCAAGCCGATCTTGGTCAGGGTCTGCACTGTCCAGGTGTTTGAGTATATTTTCACATATTACAATCCCCATATCCACCATTGTTCCGATGGCAATGGCTATACCCGAAAGAGCCACGATGTTCGCGTCGACCTTGAAAGTCTTCATGGCAATGAAACACATGAGCACAGCTAGCGGAAGAAGTCCTGAAATGAGGATTGAACTTCTCAAATGCATCACCATGATAATTACGACAATGACGGTAACGAGAATTTCTTCGGCCAAGGCAGTATCAAGAGTACCCAGGGTTTCATATATCAATCCGGTGCGATCATAGAAAGGAACAATTTTTACCTGGCTCACCGTACCATCGGGCAGGGTTTTCTTTGGAAGGCCCGGTGAAATCTCCTCTATCTTTTTCTTAACATTCTTAATGGCAGCAAGAGGATTCTCCCCGTATCGAACTACCACTACCCCGCCTACGGCTTCAGTCCCTTCTTTGTCCAGCGCCCCTCTTCTTGGGGCAGGACCGAGGGTTACTCTCGCAACATTCTTAACGTATATCGGGACGTTATCGTTGACCTTAATGACCGCATTCTCCAGGTCTTTCAGGCTTTTGACAAACCCGATACCCCGGATAATGTATTCCGCCTTGTTCACCTCGATGGTCCGCGCCCCAACATCAACGTTTGACATCTTTACGGCGGCTACAACTTCCCCCAGGCCTACTTTATAGGCGCGCATTGCATCCGGGTCCACGTCGATCTGATATTCCTTCACGAAGCCCCCCACGGATGCCACCTCGCTTACTCCGTCCGCAGAAAGAAGCGCATAACGGACATACCAGTCCTGGATCGTTCTTAACTCCTGTGGATCCCATCCACCAGTAGGGTTTCCGTTTTTGTCTAATCCTTCGAGGGTATACCAATAAATCTGGCCTAAAGCTGTAGCGTCTGGCCCCAGTGAAGGCTGTACACCTTCCGGTAAGGTGCCCGCAGGAAGGCTGTTTAGCTTTTCCAGCACCCTGGACCGTGACCAGTAGAACTCGACGTTTTCTTTGAAAATAACATAGATGGTCGAGAAGCCGAACATTGAATAGCTTCGAATGGTCTTAACGCCGGGAATACCCAGGAGAGCCACTGTCAACGGGTAGGTGATCTGGTCTTCTATATCCTGGGGGGAGCGCCCCATCCATTTGGTAAAAACTATCTGCTGGTTTTCACCAATATCGGGTATGGCATCAACGGGGACGGGATCCCGGGGAAACCCGCGAAGATTCCAATCAAAGGGCGCCACGGCGAGTCCCCAGCCCACAAAAAGAAGAATCATCAAGAATGCGACGATCTTCTTTTCCAGGAAGAATCTGATGATCCGATCAATCCATGACATCTCAGTTTTGTTACCTGGAGTGATCCCCGGAGTTTCCCGCATGATTGTGAGCTTTCGATTGTTGAGCCCTGGAAAGTGAGACGTTAAATTGAGATCTTATTCTATTCATATGTTTTTTCAGAGAAAAGAGAGCTTCTTTCGCTTCCTCCGGATCTTTTGCATTCCCTCCGATAACGGAATCGTTTCGCATAAGCATGGCCAATTCCATCCATACCATGTGAGGATGTCCGGACAGGAGGTTCATATTGACAGAATCCAAGGCAATTCCGAACTTCTTAAATGATTCCCTGATTTCTGTAAGATCACCTGCTTGCACGCTCCCCGAAATATTCCTGTAGGCATCCAGCAATTTCTCAATTTGATGAGCAAATGCGGCAGGGATCTCCATTGCGGGGCTCTTTGTCCCCGTCTCCTTCCTTGCCATGGACATTCCGCCATGTTGCATATGCCCTCCTCCTCCACCACCACCTCCGGGGGACATCATGCTTGGTTTCGCCTGGATCTGCAGCGAACTATCGATCTTGAAGTTTCCGTTGGTTACAACACGCTCTCCTTCCTGTAAGCCGCTTAAAACCAGGTAATAGTCACCGGCCCTCGGTCCAAGGACGATTTCTCGTCCTTCAAAGGTTCCCTTCTGGCCGGAAACAGCAACATAAACGACAGCTCTTTTCCCCGTGATAAGCGGCGCCGAGGCTGGTATAACAAAAGGGAATTTTGTTGCTTCGTCAGGAGAGGCCACCAGGGCTTTAGCTGCGGCTGAAATGGGGGCCTTCACCAGGGCATGTACAAACATCTCCGGCTTCAACTTGGAGTCCTTATTGGGCACGTTTACCCGGACTTTAACTGTCCTGGTTTTTGGATTTATGAACGGATCGATAAAAGTAATCTCCCCTTTGAAGGTTTCTCCGGGATACGCTTCCGTCTGGAATTCAACTTTTTGCCCTTTTCGGATCCATACAATATCTGATTCATAAGCATCCAGTTTTGCCCATACCCAGGACAGGTCTGCGATGGTATAAATACGAGTTCCTGTTTTCACGTACATCCCCTCAAGGGCATTTTTGCGGATCACGATGCCACTCATGGGAGAGAGAATCGTCATGTGATCAGAGGGTCTGCCCCGTCTAATGATTTCCGTGATCTGTTTTCCACTCAGCCCCAAGAGGCGAAGTTTTTCTCGCGCAGCGGTAATGGTCTGACGGGCTGTAGTTTTTATACTGGAAATCTTACCACGTTTCAGGTTGTTTGCCGTTCTTATTGCTTCTATGAGTTCTGATTGGGCCGTCATGAGTTGAGGGCTGTAGAGGGAAACCATGGGTTCTCCCTGGTGCACTGATACTCCCGTGAAGTCAACATAAAGCTTGTCAATTCGCCCTGGAACCCAGGCGGTAATGTATCCGAGACGTGTCTCATCATATTCAATTTTTCCTACCATTCGCACATGTACTGAAACGGATTTACGTTCCACAGGGGAAGTTTGAATCTCTGCCAGTTTCATTGCGTACGGAGAAAGTTTTAGCTCTCTCAAACTACCTGGCATCTCACCTGTTTTCTTTTTCCCTGTTTTAACCGGGATCAGATCCATGCCACAGATAGGACACTTTCCAGGTTTCGGAAGCTGTATCTGTGGGTGCATGGCGCATGTCCAGACCGTTGCTTTCTCCTCTTCCTTTTCGGAAACTGTCTTCTGAGCTTGATGGGCGGAATGGTCCTGGGCCCATGGCATGTGAAGAGACAGTAGAAAAAGGAAGAGGAGGACAAGGGCGGGGAAAAAGATTAACCCGGAAACTCCCGTCTTAGATATCTTTTTCATTCTATTCATTCTTTTGCCCTTTCGATTCCTCAGAAGAAAGTCTCGGTATCTCTTTTCCCACAAGCATTTCTAATTCCGCCAACCTTTCTGCGTGATTGGCAATAGAACGCTCATAGGAAAGCTGGAACTCCAACAACATCCGTTGTGTATCGATAATATCGAGAAAAGTTCCGGCGCCTGTCTTGAAGGCTTGAAGCGAGACTTCAAGAGACTGTTTTGTCTTGGGTATGAGGGTATCACTATAAAGAATGATTTTTCTCTCTGCGTCCCGGAACTGGTAAAGCGCCATTTTAAGATCGGCTATCAGGGTGCTTTCCCTGTCATGGCGTTCTTTTTGAGCCGCAGAGTATCGAGCCCTGGCTTCTTTTTTTGCCGCACTGTATTTATCATGCCAAATTGGGAGATTGACAGAAATCATCGCTATAACGGGGTCTTTCCCCGAACCTTCCGTGCCTGATTTAAGCGCCTCTTCCGTGTCGATCCATTCCAGACCAACAGTGATATCAGGAAAGTAATTCTTCTTTGCCAAATCGATATCCACTTTTTCCTTGGCTGCCAGGAAGTCTTTTGCTTTCAGTTCGGGATTCGCTTCTTTGAGCCAGGAAAAAAGTTGCTGATCAGAAACAGAAACTTGTTCTATGGGAATTGACGTGGGCCAGGGAAGTGAAGATTTCTCTGGTCTGTTAAGCACTGCGTTGAGTTTCGCTACGAGCGGGTCACGTAAATCATTGAGGGCACTTCTGCGATCCTCTATTTTTCCGATTTCAACCTGGGCCTTGATGACATCCGAGTATGACGCAATACCCGCGGAGTAATTGGTCCTGGCTACTTTTTCAAGATATTTCACGAGGCTGAGATTTTCTTCAGTGATAGCAATGGCACGAGCAAGATAATAGTATTCGTAATACGCAGTCTTTAGCCTATAGAAAAGCTTTAATTTTGCGGTTTCATACTTTTCTTTCTCAACTCTTGCCGCTTCCATGGCGCCGCTTCCCTTGAGAGAAAGCTTCCCAAACCAGGGAAACGTCTGGACGAGACCAAACTTTTGCCGTTGTGGTCCGACTCGCGTTTCCACCTTTCGGATAAAATAGGCATAGTTGAATCTCGGGTCAGGAAGGGATTTAACCTGCGGGACCCTTTCCAGGGCCGCTTTCCACCGATCAAAAGCTGCTTCCAAGCCTGGATTGTGCAACGCAGCATAGGCAAGGTAATCTGAAAGCGTTGATTTTTCGCTTAATTCAGGAAGTTCTTCTTTATGAGAAGGAGCATTCACAAAAGTGCTGTAGGAGACGTTCCGCAATTCTTCAAAATTATCAGGGTATTTTCCGTTGTGAATGGAAGAGCAACCAAAGAGGAACAGAATTAGGATCAGGTAACAGACCCTTTTTTCATTTTTGTGCATGTTTTTGCTCCAGCGCCATACGGTTTAGGTGTAATCAATCATTTTTCACGTAACCGTTCACTGGCAGGGGATATTTCTTTTCACTTCACACTTCAGCCCCTTATTTTCTAAGGTTTTTGCCATGGGGGAGTCTTGCCCCCTCTGCATTCGCCTGCGCTGGGCTCCGGCGATGCAGCTTCCCCCATAGCAAAAGCCAAGAAAGTTACAGGGGCTTCCGTCCCTGATTTCGGCCTGGACAGGGTGGCCCTGGTTGCCAGATAGGTAATGGCAGTCAGAAAGGAGCCGACTCCCAGCAGAGTAGTCCAGAGGACATCTGTGTCAATAGATACCCCGGTCTTCGGGGTGTCAAAAAGCATCATAGAGCCCAGAAGGAGGGCAGCCAGGATTAGACTTATGGGACTGTCCCCTAATACGTCCCCTAATAGAAATTAGCCATTATCTCGGAAAGCAGCTCAAGCTCATGGTCAATCAGGAAAAGAGCAAGGTGGCCTCGACCAACGAGATTACCTTTCTCTGATTCGCCTTTAAGGGTGCCAGTATCCGGTGGTCAGATAAGGCTTTTGCCGAATTTAAACGGCGCGTCCGAAAACTGACCGGAAGAAGTTGGGGAGTCTCCATGGAGTATCGTTTTGAGAAGCTTGCGGAGTATCTTCGCGGCTGGGTGGGATATTTTGGGATATCGGAATACTATCGTCCAATTCCGGAAATCGACCACTGGCTGCGGCGGCGGGTGCGCATGTGCTATCTAAAACGATGGCGCTGGTGTCGCACCAAGGTCCGCGAACTCGTTAAACTTGGTACAAACCTGCGGCTTGCCATATCCATTGGCCTGAGCCGCAAAGGTCCATATAGACTTGCCAAGACGCTGGCAACCCAGTCGGGGATGACTAACAAATGGCTCAAGGATCAGGGTTTGCTGTCTGTCAAAGAACTGTGGGTGAACATCCATTACCCCGCTACGGCTCGGTAGCCTCTGGGAACCGCCTGGTGCGGACCCGCTTGCTAGGTGGTGTGGGGGCCAGGGGAGAAAGACCCCCGGCTACCCGATTCGATCACTCTTGGTATCCATAAATCTCCTTGATGCTCCATGGTGCTTCTTTGATGCCTTGGTCTCCAGTAACGGAAACAGAGAAGTACCCTGTCTCAAGAGGTCTGATTTTGACATCATCCGAAAAGTCACGAGTCCAACGGATCGATCCGTCTTGCTCTTTTGCAGTCACGTTGACTACCACACGTGTAATTGTCCAGCTACTCCCATTGTAAATCTTGCCAGAGAAAGATCCATAGCTTAGTCCTGCATTGCCCGTTACCTTTGCTCGCTCGGCATAGGGTAGAGGTTTCTCAGGTTTCTCCTTAATATCCGGACTTTTTTGAGCAATCTTGCGGTTGCCTATTAGAGCCCACGACTTGCCTGTCTTTCGGTCCACCTCATACGCTATACCCTTGGAACTAGTCATGATGTAATACCGATTGTGCGAAGAGTAGACCCAGAATGCAATAACGCCCGCCGTCGCAATGATCGCGGTAACCCATATGACAGTCTTGTTCATATTTCCTCCATTGATCGAATCGCCGCGGATCAGGAGCGAGACCGGAGGCAAACTTGTTTGCCGACAGGATCGTCTGCTGCAGCCGCTGGTTGTGAGGCGCGGAGCGCCGAGCACCCAGCGGATAGTAATACGCGGCGATTGTTGCCGGGAGCGGAGCGTCCGGCAACAACGGTATGCCGATAACCTGCCGAAAAACGCTTAAAATATTGGTTCTTCGTCATTTCATGTGGATTTGAATACATCTTCTATTGGGGCTGCCAGGAGGTAAATCATGGTAATGAACGTATTTACGTTTCTGTATCCCCTGGCCCTGGCACGAGCTGCCTGGAACAAACCGTTTAGGCCTTCAAGGCGTGCATTGGTGTAATCGTTACCCCAACGGTTTAGAATTCTCTCTTTGTGACGCTTTAGTGTCTCTAAGGCCTTAAATACCGGCTTCAGGATCGGGTTGTCATCCAGTATGCTGTATGCGTGGTTCAAAAAGTGGGTGAGACGCCACTTGGCTTCCTGGTACCACTCTGCCCTGTTTATCCAGCGGAGCATCTCCTTAATCCGCCATGCCTTAGCCGTATATTTGGCAAAATTCTCAAGCTCTAAAAGCAAACCCTTTTGTTTGTTTGATAGATTGCCCTCTTGAGCTTTGAGAACGGCCCAACGGGTACCATGGGGTATTCTGTTCATGCGTGACTCAAGACGCCTTACCTCATCCACGGCCTTGCTGAAGAGTTGAACCACATGGAACCAGTCAACGACCACCACGGCATTCTCAAAATTCTCTTCACTTCCTGAGATCTGGATATTTCATATAAGATACAGGCAGCAAGCACCGGGTAGGCTGCTTGCCATACAATTACTGCCATTGGTCTGAAGATTCTTTCATAGAGCAACCATTTTTTGAGTCAACTCCTCAATTTTTCTAATTTTTTTT
>PQXD01000029.1 GCA_003194485.1 Deltaproteobacteria bacterium | reverse complement strand
AAAAAAAATTAGAAAAATTGAGGAGTTGACTCAAAAAATGGTTGCTCTATGAAAGAATCTTCAGACCAATGGCAGTAATTGTATGGCAAGCAGCCTACCCGGTGCTTGCTGCCTGTATCTTATATGAAATATCCAGAGGCCGGTATTTTCCCGGTTCAGCATAAAAGATTCCATAGAAATGATTATTGCCCTTCACCGGTCCGACCCCAAGTGGGCCAATGTCAGGATAGTGCTGGAAGAGCTTGAGATCGACGAAATATTTGCCGATAAGAGACAGATCGAGCAGGTCTTACTCAACATAATAAACAATGGGTGCGAAGCGGTTGAGAGAAAGGGAGGGCCGGGCACAATCGATATTTCCGTCAAAAAGAAAGATCCCTATGCTGTAATTAGCATCCGGGATAACGGTATCGGGATCACTGAAGAGGACCAGGGCCGGATATTCGATCCCTTTTTCACTACCAGGGGGCCTATCGGTGCGGGTTTGGGCCTGAGCGTCAGTTACGGTATCGTGGAAAGACACGGCGGGCGCATAAATTTTGAGAGCGACCCGGGCAAAGGCTCTGTCTTTAGGGTCTATCTGCCTGTCAGTGATACCGAGAAGGAGGAAAAAGGTGCCATCTTCACACAGAATCTTGATATGTGATGACGAGGAAAGGATAAGGAAGTCCCTGGGCGGCCTGCTTGAAGACCAGGGCTATGATGTAGCAACCGCCCGGAACAGCTCGGAATGCCTGGAAATGGCGGCGGCTCATGATTTTGACCTGGTGATCCTGGATATCGTCATGCCCGACATGGACGGAATCGAGGTGTTGGGCAGGATAAAAAAGATGGGCAAGGGCACGGAAGTGATCATGATCACCGGCTATGCCGATAAAGAGAGGGCCATCACCAGCTTTCGGCTCCATGCCTATGATTTTATTGAAAAACCGTTTGAAGCCAAAGCGATATTAAACACGGTCTCAAACTGCTTGAGCAAACTGGAGCTTGAAAAGGACCTTGAAAAGAAGGGCCGGGAGCTCAGGGAATCAGAGGAAAAGTATCGAAGGATATTCGACGAATCCAAAGATATGATCTACATCACCACACGGGAAGGGAGGTTTGCTGAAATCAACCGGGCCGGGGTTGAACTCTTGGGATATGCCAGCAGGCAAGAGATCCTGAACCTGGAATCGGCAGAGGCCGTATATTACAACCATGCCGACAGGAGGCGATTCCAGGAAAGGATTGAAAGAGACGGTTTTGTCAAAGATTACCCGGTCGAGTTCAAAAAGAAAGACGGGACCAGAATCGACGTGCTCATCACATCAAATGTAAGAAGAGACGAAAACGGGAACGTGCTCGGCTATGAGGGGATCATACGAGACGTGACCGGGACAAAAAAGCTGATGAAAGCTATCCAGGAGGCAAAGGAGGAATGGGAGACGACATTCGACGCCATTGAAGATGCCATTTTCCTGGTGGACAGGACGTATACCATTCGAAGAGCGAATAAGGGCCTGGCCAAACTAGTGGGGAAAGATATAACCGATATCGTCGGCCAGAGATGTTATAAACTCCTCCACGGCATGGACCATGTGCCGGAGTTCTGCCCCCGGCCTCTGGTGGTCAAAGACTGTCGTTCTCACAGGGGTGAACTATGGGAGCCTTGCCTGAACAGGCACCTGCGGATCTATTATTATCCTATCACTGATGCCGGGAATGGAGTTAGAGAGGTCATCCACGTGATAAGGGATATCACGGAAAGAAAAAAGGCGCGCCAGGAGATTGAATACCTGGCCAGTGTTGTTCAGCACTCACAGGATGCCATTATCGCTACAGACCTCAATTGTCGGATTAGCAGTTGGAACAAGGCGGCCGAGAGGATCTTCGGCTATAAGGAAAAAGAGGCTGTGGGACGATTTATAGATATTATCGTTCCGGAGGAACAAAGAAAAAAGTGTCATCTCCTTGTCGAAGAAATCAGTAAAGGAGGGACCATTGCACGCCAGGGGGCCAAGAGAAAGACAAAAGATGGCCGGCATATTGATGTCGACCTGTCACTTTCTCCGATCAAAGACAGCGAGGGAAATACGATCGGAGTCTCTTCCATAATAAGGGATGTAACCTATCAGAAAGAACTTGAAGCCAAGCTCATTCAGGCCCAGAAGATGGAATCCGTTGGTACGCTGGCCGGCGGGATAGCCCATGACTTCAACAACCTGCTCATGGGTATTCAGGGTTATACCTCCCTGATGCTCCTGGATCTTGACAGCTCGCACCCCCATTATGATATGCTAAAGAAGATCGAGCAGCAGGTTACCAGCGGCGCCAGCCTGACCGGACAGCTCCTGGGATTTGCACGGGGAGGAAGATATGAGCCAAAGCCGACCGATCCAAATATGCTGATCAAAAATTCATCCGATATGTTTTGTCGAACCCAAAAAGAGATTGTTGTGCATACGAAGCTCGAAAAAGACGTGTGGGCGGTTGAGGTGGATCAGGGGCAGATAGAGCAGGCCCTTCTGAATCTCTATGTCAATGCCTGGCACGCCATGCCCGGCGGAGGAAACCTCTTCCTCGAAACAAGAAACGTTACACTGGATAAGTCTTACCTGGAGCCCTATAACCTGGAACCCGGCAGATATGTGAAGATATCGGTCACTGATACCGGGATAGGGATGGATAAAGAGACACTGCAGCGGATATTTGAGCCGTTTTTTACAACCAAGGAGATGGGCGCGGGTGTAGGACTGGGTCTGGCCTCGACTTATGGGATCGTCAAGAGCCACAAGGGAATCATCAACGTTTACAGTGAACCCGGTCAGGGAACAAACTTTAATATCTACCTGCCTGCCTCGGGCAATAGGCCGATTAAAGAGACGGGGCCTTCTGAGAAAGTGCTGAAGGGGAAAGAATCCATACTTTTTATAGACGATGAGGACAGGATCCTTGATACCGGCAAGGAGATGCTCGAGGCGTTGGGATACAAGGTCATGGTGGCCGGAAGCGGGGAAAAGGCCATAGAGATTTTCAAGGAGAGACATGACGACATTGATATGGTGATCCTGGATATGATCATGCCGGGCATGGGTGGAGGAGAGGTCTATGACAGGATCAAAGCAGTCTCTCCGAATGTCAAGGTCTTACTTTCAAGCGGCTACAGCATAGAGGGCGAAGCCGGGAAGATACTCAAGCGCGGCTGTAACGGCTTTATTCAAAAACCGTTTAATATAAATGAGCTGTCCAAGAAGATAAGGGATATCCTGAGCAAAAAATAGGATTTGTGTGACCGGGCTTCTAAACAGAGGAATTACCTGAATCAACGAGCAAAACCGTCCAGCCTTGATATAGTCAAGGACCGTCAGTTAGAAAATTGATCACCCCGTAATAATGATGAAAGCATCTATTCGGTGAACCCGTAGTCCATTCCGCAAACCGTTCACGGGAAGGGGATATTTCTTTTCACTTCACACTTTAGCCCCTTGTTTTCTTAAGGCCTTTGACATGGGGGATGTCCTGCCCCCTCTGCATTCGCCTTACGCTGCGCTCAGGCGATGCAGTTTTCCCCACAGCAAAAGCCGAGAAAACTACGGGGGCTTCCGTTAAACTGTTCAAAGAAATATCCCCTCCAGTGAACGGTTGCCATCCGTGCCCCCTGCCGCAGGAGCGGTTTGCCTTTTTTCGGGGTTTTGGGTAGCGGGCCGGATTGCACTGCCTCTCCGGTCTGCGATGAGTGAGCTTTGAAACCCTGCAAAAAGGCAACCGCTCCAAGGCAGGATATAACGGGTTCATAAGAATATTTACTGATGTAAGTGCCGAAACGGCCTTGACAGCCAGCAAAACATGCATATAAATTTTTATCTTCACCGGTGGTTTATACCTCTGCACTGCAGCCATTATTCATGGAAAACGAAGAGGAAGTAATACATGATCCATGTAGAAAATCTGACCAGGTATTATGGAGATCTCTGCGCAGTGGATCAAATCAACCTTGATATCAGGAAAGGGGAGATCCTCGGGCTGCTGGGCCCAAACGGCGCAGGCAAGACGACTACCCTGAGGATGCTCACCGGTTTCCTCCGGCCCAGCTCCGGGAGCATCCGCGTCAAAGACTTCTCAATTGATGAGGACTCTCTGGAGATAAAAAAGCTCCTTGGATACCTTCCGGAATCGGCGCCCCTTTACCACGACATGCTGGTCTATGACTATCTGGACTATGTTGCGGACATCCGGGGACTGGACAGGGAGCGAAAACTCAGCCGCATCCGCCGCCTCGCAGACCTCTGCGGCCTGAACGAGGTCATGCACCAATCTATAGGGGAACTCTCCAAGGGCTTCAAGCAGCGGGTCGGCCTGGCCCATGCCATGATGGATGATCCTGAGATACTGGTCATGGATGAACCTACCTCGGGTCTGGACCCGAATCAGATCGTTGAGATCAGGGATATCATCAGACAGATCGGCAAGGAAAAGACCGTCATCCTCTCCACCCACATTTTGAGCGAGGCCGAAGCCACATGTGACCGCATTGTGATCATCAACCAGGGCAGGATCGTGGCGGACGGGAGCACGGAGACCCTCAAGCAATCAGCCGGTGGAGAATATATCATCAACATCTGCCTCGAGAATGCCGACCTTGAGGCCGCAAAGGGGGAGCTCCATTCCATTGATGGTGTTGCAGAGGTGGTGCCGGTCGATAGGGAGCTTAGGGGAAAAGGGGATATTCTGCACATGAGACTCACCTGCCGGTCGCCTTCAGACCTCCGGGGAGAGATCTACCGGAAAATCAGACGGACTGACTGGATTCTGCTGGAGTTTTACCAGCAGAAAAAAACACTTGAACACGTGTTCCGTGAGCTCACCAGGGAGAACTGATATGCGACAGGTCAGACATATCTTCAAAAAAGAATTTACAGCCTATTTCATATCCCCCATCGCCTATATAGTGATATCGATCTTTCTTCTCATAACAGGGTGGTTCTTCTTTACGCCATTCTTTCTATATAATCAGGCAAATCTGAGGAATTTTTTTGTCCTGCTTCCCACTGTCTTTTCATTCGTGGTGCCGGCTGTCACAATGCGGCTCTTTTCCGAGGAATTTAATGTCGGGTCTTATGAGATCCTGCTCACCATGCCGGTGACATTTCGGGACGTGGTCCTGGGCAAATTCCTGGCTGCTGTTGCATTTCTTGCAACCATGTTGCTCCCGACACTTGCCTATCCCGTCTTTGTCTCATTCCTCGGCCAGCTCGATTGGGGGCCAGTCCTGGGAGGCTATATCGGTGCAATCCTGTTGGGCGCCGCATTTTCTGCCGTTGGGCTCTTTGCCTCATCGCTTACCCGAAACCAGATTGTTGCCTTTATTATCGGCATGGCAGTCTGCTTCGGCCTGACACTGATTGACAAGATGCTCTTTTTTCTGCCCCATTCACTGCTGGGGTTTTTTGAATATCTGGGCGCGGATTTCCATTTTCAGAACATCTCAAAGGGCGTTATCGATTCACGGGATGTCCTGTATTTCATGAGCGTCTGCTTTGTCGGCATCTATGGCGCGCGTCTGGCCATGGAGCAAAGGAGTTAGGGAAAAGGGGAACGGGCGTGAAAGACAGATCTGGAAAGTATATCAAATTCTTCATTTACTTGATTGTCATCGTTTTGATTAATGTGGCGGGCATCACCCTCTTTTTCAGGATGGATCTCACCGCAAATAAGATTTACTCCATCTCAGAAGCGAGCAGACAGGCCGTGTCCACACTCTCGGAGCCGCTCACTGTAAACGTCTTTTTCACAAAGGATCTTCCTGCCCCGCATAACAATACGGAGCGGTATCTTCACGACCTCCTGCAGGAATATTCCATCTATGCCAACGAATATTTTAACTACCATTTCTATGATGTGAGCCCGGAAGAGGGCGACATAAGCCAGGAGGCCGGAAAGAACCAGGAACTGGCGAAAAACTATGGGATTTATCCCGTCCAGATCCAGGTTGTCGAAAAAGACGAGGTCAAGTTTCAGAAGGCCTATATGGGCCTGGTACTGATTCACGGCGACCTTATTGAACGGATTCCGACCATTACGTCCACAGACGGGCTGGAATATAAGCTGACAACGGCGATCCGGAAACTGAACAACAAGATCAGCGTCCTGCTGAACCTGCCGGAAAAGATACAGGTCAAGCTGTTTCTTTCTTCTTCACTGGATATCGTCGCTTCCTTCATGGGCCTGAAAGACCTTCCGGAGCTTCCTGAAAAGCTGAAAGACATCGTGGAGAAACTGAACAGGAAGAACTACGGAAAGCTTGAATTCAAGTACCTGGATTTGACAAAGGATGAGAATGCAGAAGCGGAGCTCGAAAAATATCACATTCTGAGCCTCAAATGGCCGGCCCTTTCCGGGGGACAGATTCAACCAGGCGAAGGTGCCATCGGCCTTGTACTTGAATATATGGACAAAGTAATTGAGGTCCCGCTGATCCGTATCCTGCAGATCCCTCTTATCGGGAAGCGTTATGAACTTGTTGACATGGACGAGCTGGAAGAGATCATCAATGAGGGCGTGGAATCGCTCATCGACATCAATGAAGACCTGGGATTTCTGGCAGATCACGGAACACTGGATATCTCGAACGCTTCTCCCATGAACCTGATGGAACCTGACAGGCAGAATGCAGCATCAAACTTCAGGGCCTTGGTCTCTGAGAACTACACTATCAAGGATGTCAATCTCAAGGATGAGACTATCCCTGAAGGCCTGAATTGTCTGGTGATTGCCGGGCCTACAGAGAGCTTTACCGACTATGAGCTCTTTCAGATCGACCAGTTCCTGATGCAAGGGAAAAGTCTGGCCCTGTTTCTGGACGCCTTTAATGAAGTGAGTCCTCCCAGGGAGCAGTCCTTTGGATACGGCCAGGTACCCTCGTATGTCCCTCTCAATACAGGGCTTGAAAGACTACTGGAGCACTATGGCATCCGTATCAGCAAGTCCTATGTTATGGACGAAAATTGCTATAAACAGAGGATTCCGGCACAGTTCGGCGGCGGCGAGAGGGCCATATACTTCGCCCCCGTCATCAAGAAAGGGTTTATCAACAGCGATTTGGGGTTCATGCGGAACATCAAGGGACTGGTTGCGGCAAAGATCTCGCCCCTTGAGCTTGATGCTGAACGTATCAGGGAGAACGGTCTGGAGGCTCACAGACTGTTCGCCTCTTCAGAGAAGTCCTGGGAAATGAAGGGCCGGATAGACTTAAATCCCATGTTCATCCGGCCGCCGCAGTCGGTTGATGAGCAGCAAAGCCTGCCGCTTTCATATATTATTGAAGGGGAATTCCCCAGTTACTTTGCCGGAAAATCCATCCCGGAGAAAAGGCCGGCGGATGAGAAGGATTCGGGTGATTCAGAAAAGACAGCGGCCAAAGGGCCTGCCAAGGAAAGAACCGGGATCGATCTTTCAAAGATCAAGGCAAGAGGCGAATTCCTGTCCAGGGGCAAGCCGGGCAAGATTTTTCTGATAGCGTCCTCTGAGATACTCAAAAATAATATGCTGGACCCGGAAGGAAGAAGCCCCAATGCCATGTTTATCATGAACGTACTGGACTTCCTGAACAATCGGGAAGCAATCGCCATGATGCGGAGCAAGGAGCAGCGTTTCAACCCCCTCGATGAGACAGGGGCAGGAACCAGGACCTTTATCAAATCCTTTAATATCGTCGGGCTGCCGGTGCTTGTGGTCATTTCCGGACTTTTGGTCTGGTCGTGCCGCCACTCGCGAAAGAAACGCATCCGGATGATGTTCCAGAAGCGAAGCGCCTGAAGTGGATCAGCACGCCTGAATTTGGGCACGGAGAACGCGAATGAAGATAAAGAAGGAATATGTCATACTTCTTGGCGTCATTATAGCCCTGTCCCTGTATCTGGTCCTTCGCAAACCTGACAGGGCCCTGTACGAATTACCTGAAATTCCTCCTGTCGCCGGAAAGGCGATCTCTAAAATTGAGATTTCAAGGGCAGGCACGTCCATTGTCCTGAACAAGAAAGACGGCAAGTGGTACATTGCGCCGCAGGGGTATCCCGCCGATGCGGGCAAGGTCATGGAGATGCTCGACACCATCGGAGATCTTGCCGTGACTGCAATGGTTTCGGAATCCAGGGACTACAGCCGCTACGATCTGGACGATGACAAAAAAATCACCGTGAAGGCATGGACCGGCAACACACTCAAGAGGGAATTTGAAGTGGGCAAGACGGCCATGTCTTACCGGCACACGTTTGTGAAATTGGCTGATGACGGCCGCGTCTATCACGCCAGGGGCAATTTCAGGGACAAGTTCGACCAGACAGTGGACAGTATCAGGGACAAGACCGTGCTTTCCTTTGATCAAGATGATATCCGGGCGATACATATCAGCAGGGGAGGGGAGGCGGCAGAATTTACCCGGACCCAGGCGTCTGCAAAGGCCGGCACCGGGAGCGCGCCGCCGTCTGCGAAAGCCGAGACGGCCTGGCGGACTGCGGACGGCAAAGAAGCAGATAAAACCAAGCCGGACAGATTGCTTGTCACCCTTTCCAACCTGCGCTGCGAGAGATACATAGATGACCGAAAGAAGGAAGACTTCACGAGTCCGGTCTGGAGTATCAAATTGAAGGGCGCTCAAGAATACACCCTGTCCATCTTTGCCAAGACCGGCAAGGATGACAAGAGCTACCCCGCCGTCTCCTCTGGAAGTGGCTATCCGTTCATGCTGCCGGACTGGGAGGCGGACAACTGGATGAAGGGACCTCAAGAGATGCTGAAGGGGCCTGACAAATCGTAGCTATTGGACGCGACAGTACAGGAGACAGGAAAGAGGAGAGTCCCCGGATACTTCGCCGCAGGGTACGCGAGCTCCTGGGGTCAGGTGATCCGGAACAGGTCATAAGGGAGCTTGGAAAGATCCCTCCACGCAAGGCCATCAGCCCGCTCATTTCAGTTTTTTATGATAGTGATCCCGACCATCCGCGTCTTGCCGAAGAATATGTCCGCATTCTGCTTTCTTACATCAGGGAAGATGGGAACTTCCTGGAATACGAGCCCCTCAGGAGAGGGGCATTGTGGGGCATAGGGCGTCTGGCCCGGGTATATCCCGAGATGTTGATTGAACTGGATGCAGCCAGGTACATCCGGCCTTATCTGGAGTCTGACGATCCGTTATCAAGGTCATTGTCTGCCCGGGCGTTGAGAATGCTCGGTATAATGCCAAGGCCGTAAATGCCGCGCTGAAAGACCAGAGAATTTCCATCAAAGACCGTGAATATTACGGGTGGAAATGCTTCTTCGAAGGTGATGTTCCGTACAGGGCATAGCCTATTTCTTGTTCAAAATATCCCTTATTTCCTTCGCCAACACATTTATCATGAATGGCTTCTGGATAAAACTTTTACAGCCCCGCTTTAATATCTCGGCCGCCTCACCATCAATACTGTAACCACTTGAAAGTAAAACCTTTACCTTGGGATTGATCTCCTTCATTTTGTCATAGGCCTTCCCGCCACCCATAGTGGGCATGACCATATCCAAAACGACTATGTCTATCTCATCCTGATTCTTCCTGTAAACCTCTATGGCCTCTTTTCCATCCCTGGCTAAAAGCACTCGGTAGCCCACGGCTTCAAGCAGATCCTTTCCCACTTCCAAGATAGCCTCTTCATCGTCCACCAGCAAGACTGTTTCCGTCCCTTTGATGGTTTTTTCCACTGGCGTTTTGACAACAAGCTCCTGGACCTCTTTTCCTGATTCAGGCAAGTAAATACTGAAGGTGGTGCCATGATCTTTCTTCGATTCCACATCAATATATCCGCCATGGGCCTTTATGATGCCATATACAGAAGCCAGACCAAGACCGGTGCCCTTGCCCATATTCTTGGTCGTAAAGAACGGTTCAAATATGCGCTCCATGGTCTCTTTGTCTATGCCAGATCCTGTGTCGGTAACCCTTAAGAGGACATCCTATCTTACCCCTGTCAAGTTAAAATATTTCTTTTTTAAAAACAGCTAGTTGAACATTTAGGTACCTATAAGGCGCAAGTTCCCTGCTGGGCCTGTAACAGCTCCATAAAAAGGTCCGGCGGAACTCTCACCTATAGCGAATCCTGGATCTAATCGTTATCAGTATCCGGCGTGCTTTTAATAAGCCGCCTATCATCCCT
>PQXD01000028.1 GCA_003194485.1 Deltaproteobacteria bacterium | reverse complement strand
TCCGGATTATAGCTTCTGAAATTGTAGTTCATGAGGCCCTCAAAAAGCAATTATCATGTTGAAATTATATAATATTTTACCGAATTCGGCCTCATTTTGCAACTAATATTTGCGGGACAGACTCTTATGAAAGATATGCGAAAAACAAAGGCGATAAGGGAGAGATCGTTTGGACCGCAAGGATTGGGTTAACTTGTGTTTAAACTATTAGAGGACATAGGCACTCACTTAATAACGAAAATATTTTTGTTTATAGTGACAGGGATAATAGGTTTGTTGGGAATAAAAAAGATAAAAATAAACAAACTCCTACCTATATTTTTCCCTGAGATAAAAAAGAAATTAGAAGATATAATTTCTGTAGATGAAATTGATGAAAATGATGAGGTTATTGAGTGCTTTAGGGAAAAATGCATCATTAAAAGAAAAATAATAAAAGAGCTATTAATTCAAAATGTTAGATATGCTAACTCTAGGGGAAAAAGGAAAGAAATAAACGCAGTTACATTATTATCGCTTATTTTGCCTATAGAAGATAGTTTTAATATTTTAAAAGTCTTTATTGAAGATAAGCATATTGATATGCGAATATCTAAAGTAGCAGTTTACAAGCTTAAAAATATTTTACTTAGAGAAGGTTTAGCAAACGAAGATAAAGAAAAAATAAGGCATTTACTTGTTAACGAATTAAATCGAGAAAGACATAAGATTAACGCCATTGAATGTTTAAAACACATTCCTGATGAAGAAACATTAATCAAATTATTGCCTTACATTATTGATTGTAAAGCAGAATATAAAGTTTGTAAAGTAGCTATTTCAAGTATTGAAGCAATTTGCGATAAGATAAAAGAATTTGTTAGCGATATTTTTTATCATTATGCAGAGTTAGTATCATTAGTGAGTGAAAATCAGAAAATCGTCAATTCCATTATAGTAATTCTTAAGAGTCAAAAAAATAGACGTGCTCAGATCCTTATAGATAAGATAATAGACAGAGGCAGATTTTCCGAAATTGGAGAAAAAAGTTGTTGGATTGAAACAAGGGAAATTTTAACCAAGACCGGAGATTAGAATACCGTGAACGTGAGTTTTAAAACACTAACCCCTTTATGGACAGGCGGTGCTGATAAAAACAGTCAAATTATTCATGAAACCGGTATCATCGGCTCACTTCGCTGGTGGTATGAAGGTATTATTCGAGGAATGGGTGGATATGCCTGTAAGGGTGTTGAGTATAAGGATAATAAAAAACCCTGTCGGTACAATCCTCGGGAAGGAAAAGGCAAGGCGCTTAAGGCAATCTGTCCGGCATGCAGATTATTTGGCTGCACCGGATGGCGAAGGCAATTTAAAATAGAAATTTCAGGACTGGAAGAAATACCGCTTTTTTTCTGGGCCAGCAAAGACGTCTATCCCATGGCCGGGAATTGGTTGTGGCGTATGTTCGGCGGAACGGATACGCGTGGCACAAAGGAGGGTAAGGGATCAAAGATTCGTTTTACATTTGGAGTAAAAGCCCTGTGGGGAGAGAAGGCCGTTCTCAAGATAACTCCATTAGGGTCTAACGGAAAAGATATTGAAAGAAAGCTATCATATTTATTGAGCAGGATTGAAAACCTTGGCGCGAAGCCCCAAAACGGTTTTGGACAGGTTGAATTTTTGGACTTGAGCAGTGATTCCATTGATGAAGGGAAAAGGCTCATTTCAAAAGATGCTGAAACGAGCAGGTTGCTGAACAAGACAGAGCTTTCCAGATTTTTCTCAACCGATCCGAAATATTTTTTTACTCAATATTATGAACTGGATACACAATCGGTAAAAGAATATCTGGATAAGGGCAGAGTGATCGAGGTTGATTCCGATTTTCAGAGATACAAGCAGAAGTTTATCCCTTGCGCATTTAATATTCGATACAAAAGTTCGGCAAAGAATCCCTTCACAGGTCTTGGCAAGAATATAGGGCTGCGGCCTTTCTTGAAGAAAGAGTTTTCAGAAGAAATTGTCAATGTTTTGATGGGCAATGGAAATCCTAAAACAGAAGGGGAAAGAAGCGGCGGAAGGCTTGGAGTGAGCCATCTATATAAAAAAGACAACGCGGAAAAGTATTCTTTAAAGATTTGGGGACACGTGCCTTCAGACGCCGGTGTGGAACGTGCGAGAGTGGAGGAAAAAATTGAAAAATTTTTCACAGAATATCTACCAAATTTTAAAAAGGCCCTACCCACAAATGGAGTTTAAGCATGGACACTAAAAACAAACTCTTCCCATTGGAATATAATGCCGGTGAGATAGGCCGTGTTTTAAAAAGTAAAGAAATGAAGCCATATGCCAAAATATGGTTTCTTACTTCAACTCTGCATACCCAGTATAAAGAGTTGAGCCGTTCATATTATAGGGATATCATTGATAAAACAAAGGGCGAGTATAAATCGGATGAAATCATCCCCCAGAGCGCCCTTCATGAATCCATCATGCCTGAAAAGGCGCCATCGGAGCTTTTAAAGTATCTGCCTTTCGGCTCCTGGCTGCTCAGATTTACCTTTCAATTGAAAAAACCATATATCAGCCGGGATGATGCACCATTTTACATTATCGATAATCCCATACGCAAGGATAAGGTCTATAAAATTCCAATGGTTTCCTCGTCTCAGTGGAAAGGAACGCTGCAGTCTGTCATGGCCAGGGGAATATTATCTTCTGAAAATCCGGTGGAATTTATGGAAAGACGATTGATGTTCATTCGTTTATTCGGAAATGACAAAGATGTCATGGCAGGTTTTTTTGAAGACCAAAGAGATGCTTGGGAAAAAGAATTTAGAAAACAGTTGAACAAATTTTATGGGGTAAAAAAAATAACTGACTTGCATAGAAGCGGCAGGCTCCGCTTTTTCCCGTCATTTTTCGATGATATCGGGCTGGAGATTATCAATCCTCACGACCGTGAAAAGAAGACAGGGATCAATCCTATTTACTTCGAGTGTGTTCCAAGAGGGGGTGTGGCTCAATTTAAACTTCTCTATGCTCCTCTTGATATTATGGCTAAACCAAAGGCTGAAATCACAAAAGAGGTAGCTGACGACTGGAAATTATTAAAGGAAGGCATAAAGGACGTCTTTACCTTATATGGGTTTGGTGGAAAGATCAGCAGCGGCTTCGGGGTGGCCGTAGATTCCTTTGTGGAGCAAGCGGAATTGTACTGCAAGGGAATGGCAATAAACATGACGAATGGAACACAACAACTTCCGAAAAAACCTGTTTTGCCTGAAGTGGTTCAGTCGTTCTATGAAAAATATCCAGATGAGGACAGGTCTTTCTTAAAAAAGGCCATGGAATGGTCCAGAAATAAGAAAAAACGGGCTGAATACACAAAAGCTAAAGAGGCCTATCTAAAATTTACACAAGAACATGAACAATACGAGCGAAAATTATCGGCAATAAAAGACGAAGAAACAAGCCTGACGATTCGGTCATTTATTGATCTCGCACATGTCACATTGGAGGAAAGCAGATGAGCAGTACATATCCGGCAGGCCAGGCCAATAATAACGAAGGCCGCCTGGAAAAGAATGCGAATGCAATCCTGTTTATCGAACTGGCGGCGCTTCTCCATGATATCGGAAAATTGAGTAAAGGGTTCTTGAGGTATCGCCGGGAATGGCAGGGGGAAAAAGGTCTCCCGGACCCTCATGCCGATAAATTTCTTGAAAATCATGAGACATTTAAGGCGTTAATTCCAAAAGAGTTTAAAGATATTACCCTGAAACTATATTCCACCTCATTCGATGAGATAGACTTCTCTATTCAAAAAGCCGTTGATGAGCATGATGAACCGGATAAACAGGATGAACAGGATGTCATGAAAGTCATAAAGGCCGCGGACAAAAATGATAGCGCCATTGACCGTAATAATCCTCTCTATTCAGCGGAGCAGAAGACCGGACAGATATTCAGGTCCAATGTATTCGGCAACGAGTGCGGCAGCCCTGACCGTGTAGTTGATATGGACAGTCAGGATGGGTACAGGAAGAAACTTTATAAGGATCTCGCCCCCCTTCTCTCAGATTATCTTTCTCCTAAAAAAGACCATTTCACCGCAGGCCAGAGGTGGAACATATTGAAATCAGTGCACTCCGCCTTTATTCATGGTCTTTCCGACACATGCAGACCCCAGAATGATACAACCCTCTGGGACCATTCCTATGCGGTAGCCTCCATCGCCAAGGTGCTGACGGTCCATAATCTTTTCTGTGATAAAAAAGATATTATTGATGATTTTCAGAAGGTGAAATACGACATATGGGGAATTGGGTGGGATGGTTTGAAATTTCTCTCTTATGGGCAAAAAATAGGGGATATCACTGCCCGGAAAAAGATCATCAACCTGATAAAAAACCAAATTAGGGAGATTGTTGAACATCAGTACCCTGTGGGTAACACTGTTTATGAAGATGATAACGGCATCTATTTTGTTGTACCGGCAAATTTTATACCTGTTGCAGAAGGAGATGATGAGAAGCAGGAAAATAAATATGGTGATTTGCACGGCATTCTTCAAAAGGAAATTGCCAAGGCGGTTTGGGAAGCCTCTGATTGCGAGATTCAGCCGCAGTTTGCTTGGCAGTCAAACTGCACGCAACTTACTGATATTGTCAAGGTTATTGGCTCAATAAACAAAAAAACGCAATTCCGTTTTTCGTCCGATATCGGATTTCTGGAAAAACTGAAAGGGTCTGTAGAATTTAAAAAGGGCGAGGAGGTATGTTCCATCTGCCGTTTACGTCCTGCTGACAGGGAAAAATCCCAGGGTGAAAAAAAGATATGCGGCATCTGTGACAGAAGACGGGGAGAAGAGGCCAAAAAAAACAGGGATGAAGTTGGTATAAAACAAACCATTTTTATCGACGAGATTGTTGACCAATACCAGCGCGCTGCCCTTATTGTGGCCAAGTTTGATCTTGACCAGTGGCTTAATGGAAAGATGCTCCATACCCTTTTTGTCACTGAGGCCCGCGGTATTGAAAAGGAAATAAAGACCCTGAATAAAATCGAGAAGTTTAAGGGCGAGAAAGAAAAACAGGCAAGAAAGAAACTACAAGACATTTTGTATAACTACGACAGGATAACTGCGGACATTGATGCTATACTGAATAAGGAAGAAAATTCAGAGTATGTTTCGTTTCTCTATACCCATGGCCGTAACTTTCAAAAAGATAAAAAAAATGAAAAAAAGAAGGCGCTTGAAACCCTGATAGATAACAGATGCGGGGAAGCACTGGGTCCAATCTGCAAGTATAACGTCATCAACGCCAAGAGTCCGACCCCGTCAACTATTCTCGATGTTTGGCAAACAACCCGGAATTTTTTCAAAACATCCATAATAAATGATATTAAAGAAAAGAGCGGCATGATCAGGCGTAACAGGGTTACCCTTGCCTGCAGGGCTGCCGTTGGAGGTACCTTTGAGGCGGAGTTGATCCGCGATGTACAGACGGAAAGGATTGAGGTCTTGCTCACCTCCGGTGGTAGTCAGGCTGATCTGATTGTTTCAATAGATAAACTCGAGTCAATAGACAATATTCTGAAGAAACCTAAAGAGGCAATCATCAGAATTACTGACAAAAGTTGGGATAATCCAGATCAAAGTGAACTGAAGATTCAGGCAAATACTGCAAAACCATATTTCCGTTACAGGGTCATTACAGCCTCCCCCTGTCTGTTTATGGCGATTGTCCCGGCCGATCAGGCCGTCAAGATCAGCCAGGACATCTATAAACACTATCAGGAACAATTCGGCAAGGTGACCGGCAGGTTGCCCTTTAGTGTTGGGAATATCTTCTTCAGACGGCGGATGCCCATGTTTGTCGTCCTGGATTCGGCCAAGAGAATGCTCAATAATTTCAAAAGATTTTCAGCATATGAAGCAATACGGGATTTTACCGTTAAAGAAAAAACTGAAAAAAAGGACGGAAGATTCGATATACGGGTTGTTCCCTCTGAAAACAATGACAAAGAGTTCAGCTACCATGTCCCTGCCAGGCTGGGGAACTGTAAAATGGATTACTATCACGCTTACGCACTGCTTCATCCAGGTAATACCGCGTCCGACAGGAAAGGTTTTTTCAAAACGATTGTCGGTGATGTCGTGCCTTATTCCGAACTTGAAAAAGGCGATAAGCTGCACCTTTATCCCAATTATTATGATTTTTTATACCTTGACTCAAACCAGAAGCGACATGAAATTTTCAGATCAGCCCATGAAACAAATTTGTATTTCATGGAGGAACTTGAACAGAAATTTGTCAGGCTCTGGGACAACTTGACTACGGGAAGTGGACTTTCGGGAATAACGCAGACAAAATTGAAAAACCTCGAAGCGCTGTGGTTGAGCAAATATCAATTATGGGGCGGAGATCATCCCATGTTTAAAAAGCTTGTCGAGACGTCTCTGGATAAAGAATTTATTGCCATGACTAATGAAAATAAAGAGTTAATGATTGAGACACTAAAAAACGGTTTGTTTTTCAGGATGATGGAACTTCAGCACACCATACTCAAAAAGAGAGTGCGTGATGATAAGGAGATTAACAATGACAAAACCGTATGACAAAAAACAGTATTTTGTCTTGACCATGGATCCGGTTCATGTCGGCACAGGCGGCTATAGACTCGGCCATGTCGATAACACGATCATACGAGAATGCGGCTCAAATCTGCCGAAAATTCCAGGCTCCAGTCTCAATGGGGTGCTGCGGGCCTATGCCGCAATGGTGGTCCAGGGAGACACTAAAGTTGAACCGCAGCGGAATGAAAAGGGGTTGTGGTCTATTGACTGTAAAAAATATCAAAAAATGACCTACTTGAGACCTGCCTATGAGTTTCTAGAAAACGGCCATAACATCATTAATATAGATAAAAATGGGCAGCCACTGATCAAAAAAGATAAAAATAACAATGATATTTACTATAGCTGTGCAGGGAAAGGCATAGGTGACGGCGAAGGTCATTGCGGACAACATGATTGTCCGGTCTGCACGGCTTTTGGCTTTTCAAGGAGTGACAAGGGGAGTTTCCAGGGTCTTGTTCAGTTCTATGATTCGAGAATTCTTCTTTTCCCCGTTTATACATCGGCAGGTACCTTCTGGCTCACCAGTCCGTCCCTTCTGGAGGACGCCGATATTAAATTCCATGTTGAAAACATAACCGAAAACAGGTTCGTCAGTACCATAGAGGCATCTTCATTATATCTTGGCGGAATTGAATTCGAAAAAGACCCAGATAAAAGCCCTGACCTATCATTATCTGAAACCATACCAAAGGCCATTCGGGAAAGGACAGTTATAGTCACAGACAGTAATTGCTCAAGGTTGATCAACGATAATCTCGAAGTCAGGACCTCTGTGGCAATCGATCCAGCCACCGGGGCGGCAGACGACGGCGCACTCTTTACCTATGAAGCCATTCCCCGGTCAACGGTCATGTGGTTTGATGTCGTTTACAATAGACCTGAATTTTTCCGGATAGATAATAAAACGCTCGGGTTTGATATTAAAGAACTTCGGCAAACCATTGAAAAAAGCATGGGTCTGCTGGAAGCCCTGGGAATCGGCGGCATGAATACCAGAGGCATGGGTCGTGTGCGCGTGTTGAACCTGGAGGTGAGCGAGACATGAAAAATATCGATTTAGCATGTGCCGAATGCGGTAATAAATTGGCGGAAATTGAAGGACTTGAGGCATCTCTTGTTAATGAAACCCTGGCCGTACTGTTGGAACAGGGCCTTTACAGCATGTTTCTTTTCCTGGAATCAAGAGGTTCCATCCGCAAAGATCCTGCAAAAAAAATGGGGCAAAATATTTTTTCTTTTTTAAAAGACCAGATATCAGATATTGGGACAGAAGATAATGCCCTCAACAGTATAAGAAAAAATTTTCAAAATGATCCTGCCAAGCTGTTTTGGGGCAAGGATATTACGGAGAAGGCCCTCGTATACGCAAGATATCATATACGCGCAAAAGTGAAGGACAAAAAAAATGAACTGGAGAGCCCATAAGCTGATCTATAAGGCCTGCAGCCCTGTCCATTTGGGCTGCTATACATTGGGTTATATCAAGTTGACCAGGCCCTATATCACAGGGAAGGCCGTGTGGGGAGCGGCAACCGCCAATATGACGCGAACATATGGCCGGCGCGGAACGGGAGATTACAATGAATTCGGTACTTTTTTTAAAGACAGGATCATCTTTAGTTATTTCTTCCCGGCGCTTGATCTCGACTCGCCGTTACTTCCGTGTTTCACTGAAGAAGGTATAAAGTACGGCAAGTGGTCTGAAGATGAATTTCAAAGCCGGTTTTTTGGCTCGTCAACCAATACCGCCATTGAGCCTGTCTCAAATACCGCTGAAGATGAGACCCTGCATGAATCGGAATATATTCATTATAAGGTAAAAGAAGCTGCTTCCGGCGAAGTTCGGGCTGTATTCTTTGTCGGCTATGTCTTTATCAGTGATGACGCATCAATGAAAGAGCAACCTGTCATCTGGCAGGGTGAGACTGGATGGTCACTACGAAATGCCATTCAGGAAATTTTTGTCGGCGGTGATATCAAGTACGGCTGGGGTAGACTCATTCTCCAAAATGAAAAATGTGAACCCGATCAGGAAAAAATATTTGACTTCACCTTCAAGGGCAATAGTTCACCACAAATCAGATTCAATGGAAAAACCAGTGGAGAGCCGATTCCTGCCCATCTCTCTATAGACTGTTCCTTAAATATCAGGGGTGATATAGAGCCCGTCATTGGCAGAGACTGGAGAAATGGAGATGGTTGTGAAACCGGAAACAGAGTCAAAAAGGACAAGGAACGTAAAAGTGGAGCGGGACAGGATGTGAATGCTTGTGGCCTTCATTGGGTACCTGGTTCAATAGTTAAAGCCAGCAATGAAGTTAATCTTAAGATTACTCGGTTCGGCCTATTAGAGGGAACATAGCATGAAGAAGCCTGCCAACAATGGACCAATATGGAAAATAAGTCAGTCAATTCGTGGTATGCCAGGATACTTAAAACGGAGATAGCAGAGAGATCGGGTTGAAGATTATCCTTGGCAAGGAACCTTTAGGCATAGCAACTCCTAAGGAATAACAAATCAGTGAAGAACAAGAGCAAGAGAATTCACCTTGATAATTTCATTAAAGATCTTGCAAAGGACCTGACAATAACTGCCATTACAGGTCCATTGGGTGCCATGTTTGCCTGGTTTGTATCATTCGAGTATTGGTGGGCGGTCCCAGCGCCTATCTTTGCCGTCGTGATAGCCTTTTTTTACTTTAAAAAATATAGAAGGCTTTTCAAGCTCATCAAGGCTGGTATAGCCGGATATTATTTTAGTTTTGATATTTCTGAAAATCTCGGTGTATTCAATGAAGTGCAGGATTGTTTCTGTTATATGGGCATAAGCTCCAATTCAATCCTGGAACTGTTCAGAAAATGGGCCGGTGAAAACCCATCTGCCACAACTCGGTTTCTTTTAATGGATCCTGACTCTCCTAACCTGGCCAAACAAATCGCCTTTGAAAAGGGAATAGGCCTTGGTGAAGATTTGTCTTCATTAAGCGGTCAATCACAGCAGAATATACTGGATGAGGTAAAAGCGGAAAAGGAGCGCATTCACAGTGCAATAGAAGTGCTCAAGACCCTGGAACCATACAAGACAGGTAAACTCAGGATCAGGCTGCATAGAGAATTCATACCTTGGTGGATGTATATTATAGACCATAAGAAGATGTATATCGGCATCTTGGAAAAAGGCAAACGTGGGCAGGAATCACCGGTGATGATCCTTTCAAAGCAAAAAAAGTTTGCGGCGCCTTTTGACCTCTTTCAAAACTGCTGGGACAGAATGTGGTCTGAATATAAAGATACAGAGATATGAAGCCATGAATTTTTCTTCCCTTTCCTCCGCCTTCCAGGCCGTCAAAAGCAACCACGGTTGTGCCGGAGTGGACGGCGTTACCATCGAAAGATTCGAGGCGGATCTTACAAGCAACCTGCACGCCCTGGAACAGGAGATTGCCTCAGGCACCTATTTCCCTCTTCCGCTCCTCAAGATCCTGGTTGACAAGGGAAAGGGAGACGGCGAGGTCAGGGCACTTTGTGTCCCTGTCGTCCGTGACCGGGTGGTCCAGACCGCTGCCCTGAAGATCATCGGGCCTGTTCTTGAAAAGGAATTTGAGGAGTGCAGCTTTGCTTACAGGCCTGGACGTTCAGTAAAACAGGCGATCTACAAGATAAAGGAATATCATGACCAGGGTTATCGATGGGTGGTAAATGCGGATATCGATGCCTTTTTCGATAATGTGGCGCACTGGCTGCTACTGAAAAAATTCAAGCAATATGTTCATGAACCGGGCATTCACTAGCTTGTGGAGCAATGGCTCAAAGTTGAGGTATGGGACGGGACCTCCTTGATCAGGCTCGAAAAGGGAATCCCCCAGGGCTCTCCGATTTCCCCAATTATGGCCAATCTGTTTCTTGATGAACTTGACGAGGAGATGCTGAAAAAAGGTTTCAAGATCGTGCGGTACTCTGATGATTGTGCGCCACGAGCACACTCGATATAGTTGAGATGTGCGCAACTGCACAGAAGATGAGGGTTTGGCCCCTCGAAGCCGGCTTGCAGGAGCAGGCTTCAAACCGCCTCAAGCTGCTGTGGTAAAGAGCC
>PQXD01000027.1 GCA_003194485.1 Deltaproteobacteria bacterium | reverse complement strand
GCTCCGGATTATAGCTTCTGAAATTGTAGTTCATGAGGCCCTCAAAAAGCAATTATCATGTTGAAATTATATAATATTTTACCGAATTCGGCCTCATTTTGCAACTAATATTTGCGGGACAGACTCTATAGTGGCGTTTTTTGGCGAAACCGGGGGTGCTGCAGATTGCAATGTTACTAAGACAGGAACATTAGTGGTTTCACAGGGTGAGCTCCAATTCTACGTTACACAGGAACAGCTTACCAACCCGGATCCAATTACAGTACAGGTTAGGGGCTTCGCATATTCCTCTGACGATGATTGTGCTACTACCCCGTTTTGGCAAGAAAATATCGACTATTGTTGGATTGCGTCAAAGAGCGACCAATGGATTACCCTAAATGGAAATCCGGACAGTATAGTGGGAAAGGCCGTCGGAGATGGATCATTTACTGTTGGCGTTGATATAAATCAACTCCTGGCAAACCAGAATATTTATGGGGGCAATGTCACTATTTATGATGGAAACGTGACGGTTACAGCTACTATCTCTACAGAGCCTGATACCATTCCAACCACATCAATAGGTATCCCTGTTCGGGTCTATGTCAATGCACTGCGTTATGCTGCCGAGAAGTCATTGGTCACGACCGATTGGCTGGACCTGATCATGAATGTGCCTGTAATGGAAGATATTTCCGGAGCGCTTTATGTATTGGCAGAGCATCCAAGTCTCGCTCCAGGCCAGGTTTTCGCCTATAGATGGGACAGCGTGAACGGAACACGTTTCGACCTGTTCAGCCAGTGGGGCCATCCGGTCGCAGGGGCAGAGGACCTGTTCTATGCAGCGGATATACAGAATACCCCTATCGCCATACCCTTCAGTAGCGATGAGGATACAGGAGATCCGGTAATTCCTTATGATCCTACAGATGTGTCCGGGACTGATCAGACCCCTAATATAAAGGCGTTTATTCCTATTACCTTTGGAGGAGGCCTGCGGCTGATCGGAATGGAGGGCGACTGGATTATCAGGGCCATAGTAGGTGACAGGAATGATATCACCAATTGGCAATCATGGCGGGAGCTCCTTTACTATGTATTGCACATTCGACCTGTTACCGGCACCTGGGTAGTAACAGAGGAATTTGAAGGAGAATCATACACATATATAGATGATACAGGGACAATTTATCCGATGATTCTCCATGAGGAACGAGGTGATCTCAGCGGTGGAGTGTGGATCAGCCCTGTCGGTCGGACACCTCTGACTGTCACTTACGCCAATAGCACGGATCAGATCTGTGATACCCTCGCAATTCAAGGACACAGGCTGGATGTAAGCAGTTGTGTGCAGCCAGGCGGCTATGAAGTTTACTTTGTAGAGCCCAGTATTTGGGGGAACGTCGAGTATCTTTATAATATAACCGTGCTGGACGCGACTGGTGGAGGTTATCTGGAAGGCACGTGGCAATATCGCTTCGCAGGAGAAGCAAATTGGTCTAGGCCGGAGGATTTCTCAGCGGTCAGGCAGGAGGTCGTTATTCCTCTTGATCCAAGTTGCAACTGCTATCTCGTAAACGGCACCGTAAACGGATACGCTGCCGGATTTATCGTTGATACAGGGGCCTCCATGGTCCTGCTGAGTTCAGACGATGCGTCATATATGGGTGTTGACTTGACTGATGTTAATCAATGTCCCTTTACAGGCATCGGATCAGGAGTTGGCGGTGATATATCTGTAACGTATTGTTATGTAGATATTGAGATAGAAGAGCGCCTCTCCATAAATAATTTATTGGTAGGATTTTCAGATGATTGGTCAGGTCCCGGCCTGCTCGGCGTGCCCTTCCTGGAACAGTTCCACGTATCCACAAATGCGGAAGACGGCACAATGATTATCGCCCCTTAGATAATCAGCACTGCTCAAAAGGGCGGGGATGAGTAATCTCACCTCGCCCTTTCTGTTTACCTGTAACCATTCACGGGGTTACAACGCCTGTTTTACCGCAACCCACCGAACTGTAAGCGTTTACAGTGTGCTGCAGATGCGAGGCGGAGGGTACGCAGACGTACTCCCTGTACTTCAAGTGCCCGACAACAAAGCAGATGCAGTGCCCTGTAAACGCTTACCTCTAGATAACACTGAGCTTGGCATAATCAAGGTGCAGGGTCTTTTCCCCCGCAACGTCAAAAAGCACCTGTATCTTCTTTGGACCAATATCCCTGATCACCTGACCTGGTCCAAAGATCGGGTGCCTGACCCTTTTCCCCGGTGCAAAAATACCGGAACCGGTTTGATCAGGCCCTGGGCTACTTTCGGAGTTTATTTGCTGGACATGTTCTGAAGACTTTGAAGGTGTTCCGGTGACACCTGGCATGTATTGTATGTTTTTTTGATAAATCTTTTCATCAGTATCTGCTCCCTCTTTTTTCCATAACCGCAAAAGATTGGCAGGTATCTCCTCCAGAAACCGTGACGGCCTGGCAGGGAGCAAACCCGTACCCGAGACACTTATAAACGCCGGGTAACAAAAACACAGAAAATCTTTGGCCCTGGTCGCGGCTACATAAAAGAGCCTGCGCTCCTCTTCCAGTTCATCACTACGAAAAGAAACCGCAGGTGAAGGGAAGCGTCCTTCTGCCAGCGACAGGACGAAGACCGCTTTCCACTCAAGACCCTTTGCCGAGTGCATAGTGGAAAGGACGATACGTCCCTTCTCCCAGTCCACATCTTCTTGATCCGGAGGGTCCAGGGCCAGATCGGCGAGCATGGACACTGCGTCGTCGTATCGGGTTGCCAATCCTCTCAAATGGGCCAGTTCCTGCAGACGTTTGGGATAATCTCCATGATAAATCCTTTCCAGGTGCGGCCGATACCAGGTCTCGAGCTGTAGAAGCAGATCCGGAAGGTCCGCCGGCATGTCATGGAGTCTTTTCAATAGACCGCCGAGCCCCCTTGCTGTTTCTCCCCAGACGGCCTTGGTTTTGTATGTTGAAAGACATTCAAGTGGATCTTCGCTTTTTATCAATTGAGAGAAAATCTTTTCCGCGCTCTTCAGGCCAAGGCGTTCGATCAATAGCAGGATCCTGCTCCAACTCAGCCGGTCCAGCGGGTTTATGAGAACGCGAAGAAGGGACAGAATATCCTTGATGTGGGCAGCCTCAAGGAGACGTAATCCACCGCGTTTGACAAAGGGTATCCCTTGGCTGTTTAACTCGGTTTCAAGATGAAAGGAATGAAAACTGGCCCTGAAAAGTACGGCGATATCAGATGGTTTAAATCCATGTTTCAACAATTCCTGGATACGGTCGGCAACAAATTTTGCCTGATCCACTTCTTCCTTTGCCGTGTACAGGTATGGTGGATTTCCCCCTTTTCTCTGTGCCACCAGGCGTTTTGTAAATTTCTCCCTGGCATTGGCAATTATGGCGTTGGTACAATCCAGGTTGGGCTGAGTGCTGCGGTAGTTCCTCTCAAGCTTTATTATCCGAGTCCCGGGAAACATCCTGGGGAAATTCATAATATTCTTGAAATTTGCCCCCCTGAACGAATAGATGGACTGGGCGTCATCTCCAACGACCATTACGTTGTTGTGACCACAGGCCATAAGGTGCACGATCTCCGCCTGAGTAACATTCGTATCCTGATACTCATCCACCATTATGTACCGGAACCAGGAACCCATGGACTCTCTGACCTGGGCATGTCCTTTCAGCACATCTCTCCACCTGAGGAGCAGGTCGTCGTAATCCATAAGTGCATGGACTTTTTTGTATTTGCGATAGACGGGGATGAGTTTTTCCAGCCCCGGCAGCTCCCCCAAAAGGTGCGGATAGCCCTGCTCAATCACCTTCAATACAGATCCTCCGCAGTTCTCTGTCTTGCTCACAATTGAAGCCAGGGCGGATTTCCTGGGAAACCGCTTTCCAGGCCCTGTGAGATCTAGCTGACGGGCCAGGAGGTTCAGGAGGTCCAGCATATCCGTCCTGTCCAGTATTGTGAAGTTGCCGGGATAGCCGACCAGGTGCCCATATCGCCTTAACATTCTGTGGGCGAATCCATGGAAAGTGCCCCCTGTTACCTGCTGACACTGTGAGCCTACAATCCGGGAAGCCCTGGTCAGCATGGTGGCAGCAGCCTTTCTGGTAAAGGTCAGAAGCAGAATTCTGTTTGGCTCTACTCCTGTCTGGATAAGCTGGGCAACCCTGTAAACCAGGGTACGCGTTTTTCCGCTTCCGGCACCGGCTATCACCAAAACCGGGCCATTTATGATCTCTACGGCCCTGAGCTGTTCCGGGTTCAGTTCACGCTCAAAGTCAACAGAGACTCCTTTTGTGCCTGGGAACTCGGTCGGCATTGTCATAAGGTTAGGGAGTATTGACCTCAGCAGTCACAGGCAGGCCCATTATTTCTTCAATGCTGTTTTGGAGAGGCAGGGCAAAAAAGAAATTATTTCCAAGGTTGGCTGCTTCATAACCGACAACGCCGCCATGGACTTCCACGACCTTTTTCACAAAGTGTAATCCATGACCAACACCCGGCTTGCGCTCCGAACCGGTCCCGCGATAACCCTCTTCAAAGATATGGGAGGCCTCCTCTGGAGGGATGTGCGGCCCTGTAGTAAAGACATTAAACTTGATCCCCGGCTTTCCCGGGCCGAAAAAGTCAGGAATTACCTCCTGCCCGTAGGACATAAACTTGACGGGTTCCCCACTTTCGTTAATTACCTCCTGACAGTACTTCTCCGCGTTGGAGAACAGATTTGCATAGACCTGGGAAATGAGTCCTACATCCACTGCCAGGGGGATATCTTCATCAGGCATCCCGCCAAACCCATAGTCTATACGTATGCCCATACGTTCAAGTCGTTGCCTGTAACGCTCAAGCTGGGGGTCTAAGATCTCCTTTTTGAAGCGGCACATCTTGCGCCGCAGCACAAGCTGTCCCTTCTCAAAATGATCGCGTCTGAGCAGGCTCTCCAGAAAAAGGCTGGTGTTCTGGTAATGTTTATCAATCTCTTCACACTCCTTGAAGAGTCCACCGCGCAAATCAGCAAGACGACCTTGTATCTGCTCCAGATGATAAACCTCAATCCACTTTTTACCGATTCCGACTCCTATCTTTTCTCCGAAGTCCTTTTCAATATCTTCAAGCTCCAGGATCTTTTTTCTGAGGTTGTTCAGAAAGAGCCTGTACCTCATGTTGGGTACCAGTACATTGTGCTCGATGTCTGCTACAAGCGTATTGATGAACTTGATGTGCCTTTCATTCTGTTCTGAAATCAACTTATAGTGCAGATTGTATCCTATCCTGTTTGCATACTTCTCAAAAAACAGCCTGTCACCCTTTCCAAACTCAGACAGGGGGAATACTGCGAACAAGCCTATGATTTCTTCTGCCTTCGATAGGGGTTTGCTTGCAAACAGCCTCCAATTTCCCTTGATGGGAGCCACAAAGGTATCTCCTGTCTCATAGGAAGACTCGCTGAGCCTGATATCCCCAGGAGGATCCATGCCGCAGACCCTCAGTCCCTTGATGGAATCACAGGCAATATATAACTTCCTGATATCCGGGTCGACCAAATAAAGGCAGGAATCAAATCCCATGAACTCCTTGGGGACAAAGACACACACCCTGTAAAAATTCTCCAGGGTCTCAAATTCCTGGGCCAGATCGAAAAAGGCCCTGAGTGTCCTGCCCTGGATAAAGGTAAAACCGTATCTTTCATAATCCTCCCGCTTTTGGCGTATTCTGGCCAAGATCGTGGCAAGTTCAGGAGGATCTGTGGGGCAGTAAATTGTCATGAGATAATTATTATTTTATACACGACGTCAGACATAGCTGCCGAAAATTGATAGATCCCTTTCAACAATTAATGTGTAATTCAAAATACTTATGCGAAATAGCAATTGCAAAAATCGGCAATTACTTATGACGCTGTGTATAGCAGTAAAATTTGAAATTTGAAATTGGGAAAACATAAAGGTGTAGATGTATTATCTAATTCTAATTTCGATATCGACATTCAATTCGATAATACACGCTTTTTCGAAAAAAAGTGTAAACTTAATAAATAAAGGATATCTATCATTTCATTCAAAAAGCCCCTCTATGGCAGCTACCAGCGAGGATATTGTAAACTCATCAGGCTGAACCGTGACCTTAAGGCCATAATCTTCCGCCGTCCTGGCAGTGATCGGACCAATACAGGCCACCTTTGCCTTTTCAAGTATCCGCTTGCGCAGATAATCAGGGAGCAACCGGAAAAAGTTCTTGACAGTTGATGAGCTGGTGAAGGTCAATACGTCAATGGTTTCCTGCCCCAGTATCTCCAGGGTTTCCGGATCCAGGTCAGGTGCCAGGGTCCTATAGGCAGGGACTACGGTAACATCTGCTCCAAGCTCTGAAAGCCGGCTTGGGAGAATCTCTCTTGCCTTTTCCGCCCTGGGAATAAGTATGCGCTTCCCTGATACGCCTATCTGGCTGAAGGCCTCTATCAGGCCTTCAGCCCGGAAGTTGTCTGGCATAATGTCGGAAGTTAAGTGCAGGGCGGAAACGGCCTTGGCAGTGCCGGCGCCCACAACAGCAATACGTATGTTCCCAAGGGCCCTGAGATCAAAATTCAGTGCGAAAAGACGTTCAAAGAAAAAACGTACCGCATTGGTGCTGCTGAAAATCACCCAGCTGAAGGCAGAAAGCGAGTTAATGGCCTGGTCAAGAGGCCCCAAATCCTCTGGCCAATGGACTTCTATTGTAGGGCACTCCAGGCAATATGCGCCTCTCCGCTCCAGCAATCTTACAAGATCACTGGCCTGTTCCCTGGTCCTGGTAACCAGGATCCGTTTACCCAACAGGGGCAGTCTTTCGAACCAGTTTGCCTGGTCCCGCAGGGCCACCACTTTTCCCACCACTATAATTGATGGGGGTCCAAGACCTGCTTCTTTTACCTTTTCTGCTATATTTGACAAATTTCCTGTAATCGAAGTCTGAAGAGGGGTGGTTCCCCAGCGGATCACTGCTACCGGAGTATCGGGACTGCGTCCGTACTTTATGAGCTGTTCTGCAATATTGGGCAGGTTTTTCATCCCCATCATAAAGACAAGTGTCCCCACGCCCCTGGCCAGGCCCTCCCAGTCTATATCCGCCTCCATGCTGTCAACTTTGCGGTGGCCTGTAATAAAGGCCACGGAAGCGGTATGTGCTCTGTGGGTCAGGGGTATTCCGGCGTAGGCAGGAACTGCAATACCTGAGGTCACGCCGGGCACCACCTCAAAATATATCCCCGCCCTGGCAAGGGCCTGGGTCTCTTCGCCCCCCCTGCCGAATATAAAAGGATCCCCTCCCTTCAGGCGGGCTACACACTTTCCTTCCATTGCCTTTTCCACGATCATCCTGTTGATATCTTCCTGAGTCACTGTGTGTGAGCCCATCCGCTTACCAACATAGATACGTTCTGCATGAGGAGAGGCAAAGGGCAGAAGCCTCGGGCTTGCCAGACGATCATATACGACTACCTCGGCCTCAGCCAAAAGCTCCTTGCCACGAATGGTCAAGAGGCCCGGGTCGCCAGGGCCGGCCCCTATTAAATAGACCTTTCCGGGTGAAGAATCCGGCTTAATTCGCTCCATAAACTTCCCTCAATATTTCTGCACCCCCGGCAGCCAGGACCTGTTCTCCAAGGATAGTTCCAAGGGCCTCGGGCTGATCAACAGTTCCTTGCTTTTTTATTCGTATAATGTTAGTCCCTGCCTCGTCACCCAGCATAACTTCAAGCTCAAGAGTCTCTCCCTTGAGCCGGGCAAGAGCACCCAAAGGTACCTGACATCCGCCTTCAAGCCTGAAAAGAAAGGCCCTTTCAGCCCTCACGCAGATGGATGTGTCTTCATGATGAATCGAGGCGAGAATTTGCCTGACCTCTGTATCCATGCTCCTGAACTCTATACCAAGGGCCCCCTGGCCTACAGCAGGAAGCATCGTTTCAGGTTCCAGAAGTTGAATAATCCTTTTTTCCAGACCAAGTCTTCTGAGCCCTGCAGCCGCCAGGATAACGGCATCATACCGCCCCTCGTCAAGCTTGCGAAGCCTTGTGTCGATATTGCCTCTCAGGGAAACTACTTCGATATCAGACCTCGCGTTCTTAAGCTGGGCTATCCTTCGAAGACTGCTCGTACCTATTCTGGCACCTTTCGGCAATTCTTCCAGTCTGAGCCCGGACCGGGAGATCAGGGCATCCCGTGGTTCTTCACGACAAGGAAAAATGCTGACTTCAAGCCCTTTTGGGATCTCGCTGGGGACATCCTTCAGGCTGTGCACTGCTATATCTGCGTCTTCCCTGAGGAGGGCGTTTTCGATCTCTTTTACGAAGAGGCCTTTGCCGCCGACCTTGGCCAGTGGCACATCCAGGATCTTATCCCCTTTGGTGGTGAATTTTACAATATCTACATGGACTTCAGGCCAGCGTGTCTCGATCTCTTCCTTGACCCAGTTACTCTGTGCAAGGGCCAATGCACTCTTTCTGGTCCCAAGTCGCAACCTTCTCCCTGTTCCCACATCAAATCCCGCAGGACCTGCAGTCAGAACTTGTGCAGCTGGTACAAAGGCCGCTTGATTTTTTCCCTGTCCCTGCAAATTTGTGGCCGCTTTTGAAGGCAAAGGCCGAAACCTTCTTTTGCGCCCCTAAAGCGCCGCATTTGGGACATTTGATATCAGTTCCGGATCCAAGGACCAGTTCCTCAAAATTCTCTCCGCAGGCAGTGCATACGTACTCATAAATAGGCATACAAAATACCTCCATAATCAAGCTATTATTCTCAAAGCTGAAAGCAAGAGTTGATTTTTAGGGTTATACTTTTTAAAAGCTATCAGCTTTTTTCTTCCAGGCTATCCAGGATAGCCCATGTCTAATTATACCGGACTAAAAACTTGCTGTTCCACAAGGTCGCATAACAGATGCCCAAAAAAAATATGGACCTCCTGAATCCTGGGGGTATCAGAGGATGCCACACATATGACCAAATCAGAACACCGGTCCATCTTCCCGCCGCTCCCTCCGGTAATACCCACGGTCCTTGCCCCTATTTCCCTGGCAACGGAAAGGGCTTTCAGCACATTGGGTGAATTTCCGCTGGTGCTTATTCCCAGGACCACGTCCATCGGGCCAGCAAGGGCCTGGACCTGTTTTGAAAATACCTGATCAAAATGGTAGTCGTTTGATATCGCGGTGAGAATAGAGGTATCTGTGGTAAGTGCGATGGCAGGAAGTGGTTTTCTGTCCAGCCGGAAACGGTTTACAAACTCAGCTGCTATATGTTGGGCATCAGCTGCGCTTCCCCCGTTTCCGAAGAGGATAAGCTTGCCGTTGTTCTCAAAGGCCCTGCAGACCCATTGCGAAAGCTCGATGAGCTTCCGGCCGCAGGACTCAAGGCTTTCCCTGTAGGCAGTTGTTGCGCCCTCAAGCGCATTTTCAAAAAAGATATTGTAATCCATGGAATCCATATCCAAAATAAATACCGAAACTAATGATTGTCATCTGTCAAGGGACACCAACTTTTACGATTTTTCGTGGTCCCAAGTTATCCCTTTTACTTTCGTTCCTGACGTTCCTGCTTATTCTTTAGAGAACCCCCAAAACGAAATCATGGACGGGTTTATTCGATTTTGCAGCCTGGTATAATGCATTATGTAATTGGGTAGCTCTATTGTACTTATTCTCCAGTGCAGCCCCAAAACCGCTCTTCCGGAACCAGGCTACAAAATCGTAATCAACTCTCCGGTAGTGTCAAGAATTTTGTGTAAATTTATCTATAGCCAGATTCTGAAAGAATGGCAGATTGTTACGCGCCTTTCCTAATTGATGTGGTCAAGTAAAAACGGACACCCGGTTAAGCAACTTTTGCCAGGGTAAATTCCCCTCTTCAAAACTATTTGGGTTTTTGTAACCCAAAAGGGAAATCCCCCAAAGGCTGGTGGTGCGGTATAACATCTCAGGCCTGACAAGACATGAACTGCCTGAGTATCTCCATTGTTTCCATGTCATATTACTATCGTAAAAACCCCTATCTTGTCGATTGTTTTATGCACTGAAATAAAATAGATCCCGTTATCAAGACAAAAAATAGCGAGTTTTTGTTAGCATAAAACCTATTAGTTGCGCTATATTTATTTCAAATCAGGTAAATATTCGGTGAACCCGTTATATCCTGCCTTGAAGCGGTTACCTTTTTCCGGGTTTCAAAGCTCACTCATCGCGGACCGGAGAGGCAGTGCAATCCGGCCCGCGATCGAAACCCTGCAAAAGGCAAACCGCTCCTGCGGCAGGGCGCGGATGGCAACCGTTCACAGGAAGGGGATATTTCTTTGAACAGTTTATAACGGAAGCCCCCGTAGTTTTCTCGGCTTTTGCTGTGGGGGAAACTGCATCGCCTTAAGCGCAGCGTAGGGCGAATGCAGAGGGGGCAGGACATCCCCCATGTCAAAAGCCTTAAGAAAACAAGGGGCTGAAGTGTGAAGTGAAAAGAAATATCCCCTGCCCGTGAACGGTCACGCACATGGGACCACGGGTTTATAAGAATATTTAAAATCAGAAATATACCGCAAACATGCAGCATTCAGGTTTTGATCTGCAACTGGAACCGGAAGTGGTTCCAGGCAGGAAGCACACTTAGATATAACGGGGACTTCATGGAGACTTTGATTACCGGACACTGGCACCATCTGCCTGCTGACGAGGTGGTTGATCTGCTGGAGAGTGATCCCGCAAAAGGCCTGGGCATGTTCACGATAGAAAATCGCCTGGAAGAATTCGGCCCCAATGTGATCACTGTTAAAGGAGAAAAAGGGGGGCTGCTGCGCTTTCTCCTCCAGTTCCACCAGCCACTTATCTATATTTTGATCGCAGCCGGTATTATCACGGCCGGCCTTCAAGAGTGGGTAGATTCCGGCGTTATTTTCGGAGTTGTGCTTGTTAATGCCATCACCGGGTTCGTCCAGGAATCAAAGGCTGTCAGTGCCCTGAAGGCCTTGGCCCTGACAGTGACAACCGAGGCCACTGTGCTGCGGGATGGGAAGAGGCTGCGTATTCCTGCAGCAGAACTGGTTCCGGGTGATATCGTCTTGCTGCAGGCAGGTGACAAGGTGCCTGCAGATATGCGCCTGATCCATTCACGCGATTTACAGATAGATGAATCCGCGCTCACCGGCGAATCCGTTCCTGTTGAAAAGGCACCGGACACCCTTGATCATGATACGGTCCTTGCAGATCGTCGGAACATGGCCTATTCCTCGACCCTGGTTACTTACGGACAGGGAAGTGGCGTCGTTGTCGCCACCGGCGACCGCACGGAAGTCGGCCGCATTTCTCAACTCATTTCAGACGTGCAGGAACTGGAAACACCGCTCACTCGAAAGATTGCCCGCTTCAGCCATGTCATGATCTATGTGATCTCGGCCCTTGCGGCTGTCACCATAGCGGCAGGCATTATCCGCGGGCAATCCATCTTCGACATGTTTATGGCCGCCGTAGCCCTGGGTGTAGGTGCCATCCCGGAAGGCCTCCCGGCCGCTGTGACCATAACGCTGGCCATTGGCGTTTCCCGGATGGCGAGTCGCCGGGCTATCATTCGAAATCTTCCGGCAGTTGAGACCCTTGGCAGCACCACGGTCATTTGCACGGATAAGACCGGAACGCTTACCGAAAACCAGATGACTGTCCGGGAGATCTTTGCCGGCGGTCAGCGATTTGAGGTAACCGGTTCGGGATATGAATCTTCAGGGAGGATTCTCAGACAGGGAATCCCGGTGGATGCCGCTAAATTATCAGCGCTGGCGGAGTGCCTGCAGGCTGGCGTACTGTGCAATGACAGTCTGCTGGTGAACAAAGAGGGCTCCTGGCAGATACAGGGGGATCCCACTGAAGGGGCATTGATCGTCGCAGCGAACAAGGGGGGCCTGTTCAGAAACATGGTGCAGGAAAAATTTCCCCGCATAGACGCAATTCCTTTTGAATCCCTGTACCAGTATATGGCAACCATGCATGACGCCGGGAGTGACAACCCGAGGATCGTCTATATCAAGGGCGCGGTTGAGACCATCCTGGACAGATGCGATTCATGCATTGATGAAAGAGGGAATTCGACAATACTGGATCCGGCCCGGATTCTCAAAAATGTGGATGAAATGGCCTCCAAGGGATTACGGGTGCTCGCCTTTGCCAGGACGGAACTGCCGGCGGAGACGGGCATTTTAAGGCATTCAGATGTGGATTCCGGGCTGACCTTCCTCGGTCTTCAGGGCATGATCGATCCGCCGCGTCCTGAAGCGGTTGCGGCAATCAAGGTCTGCCTGACAGCAGGCATTCATGTCAAGATGATTACAGGCGATCACGCCCTGACAGCGGCCACCATTGCGAAACAGATGGACCTGAGCGGTGCCCGTGACCCTGATACAGGTGCATTGGCTGTTATCACCGGACAGGAACTTGAGAAAATCCCTGACAGGGAACTCGTTAATGTGGCCGAGCGGACCGCAGTCTTTGCCAGGGCAACCCCGGAGCAGAAGCTCCGTCTGGTCGAGGCGCTGCAGCGCCGCGGACACGTTGTGGCCATGACCGGAGACGGTGTGAATGATGCCCCGGCCCTGAAAAGAGCGGATATCGGAGTAGCGATGGGTGTGACCGGCACCGATGTAGCCAAGGAGGCTGCCGATATGGTCCTGACAGACGACAACTTCAGCTCCATCGAGGCCGCGGTCGAGGAAGGAAGGGGCGTATTCGACAATTTGATAAAATTCATCGCCTGGACCCTGCCGACCAACCTGGGAGAGGGTCTGGTTATCATGGCCGCTATACTCGTCGGCGTCACCCTGCCCATCCTTCCGGTGCAGATTCTCTGGATCAACATGACTACAGCCGGCTTCCTGGGGCTCATGCTGGCTTTTGAACCCAAGGAGCCCGGCATCATGATGCGTCCGCCCCGTGACCCAAAGACGCCTATACTCACAGGGGTGCTGATCGGACGAATCCTCCTGGTGGGGCTGCTTCTGCTGGTCGCGTCATTCACCCTTTTCCAGTTGGAACTGGCGGCAGGGGCCAGTGTGGCCCAGGCACGCACGGTTGCAGTCAATGTCTTTGTCATTATAGAACTTTTTTATCTCTTCAACTGCCGTTCGTTGGAAAAAACGATCTTTGAACTCGGGTTGCTTTCAAACCCTTGGGTCCTCGGCGGAGTCACTGCCATGTTTGTTCTGCAGATGTTCTATACTTATATTCCGGTCATGAACCGGTTATTCCACAGCGCGCCTGTAAGTCTTGACGCCTGGGTACGGACGGTTGCGGCCGGAATAATCACTTATTTCATTGTGGAGGCCGAGAAATGGTTCCGGCAGAGAAGGACAACCATCGGCAAATAAGCAAGATTAACTTGTCCCCAAAAGCGCTCAACTTGCTCAGACAATAGCTTCCTGGCCTGAATCTTTAGAGCGTGTCCCGTAAATCATATCAGCCGAAGATTTCGATTCGGCCAAATTTTGGCCTTATGCCCCTCTGGACTTTCTGGAAATGCTGATTATTGAGATTCATTGTCATAAGAGCCTTATTCCACCCC
>PQXD01000026.1 GCA_003194485.1 Deltaproteobacteria bacterium | reverse complement strand
GGCTCTTTACCACAGCAGCTTGAGGCGGTTTGAAGCCTGCTCCTGCAAGCCGGCTTCGAGGGGCCAAACCCTCATCTTCTGTGCAGTTGCGCACATCTCAACTATATCGAGTGTGCTCGTGGCGCACAGTCGTCCACGTAACGGGCATACCTTTTTATTTTAAGATGTTGAACCACGAAGTGGTCGAAACCATCCAGATATATATTTGCAAAGAGCTGGCTGGTGAGATTCCCTATGGGGAGCCCCTTTCTACGTTCCAGCGGCGTAAACATGTTGTCTCCCGGGAAATAGAAGATTACATCCTCCTGCTCGTTGCTGTTATCTATTATCAGGCTGATAAGCTCAAGGGTGGGGCGGCACTTGATCTTTCTCCGTATCTTCTCCTTCAGTATCCGGTGGTCAATTGAAGGGAAGTACTTCCGGATGTCCCCTTTCAGGATATATACGGAACTGTTCACAATCCTGCTTCCTGCCTTGGCTGCCATGTGAAGCCCCCGGCCCTTCCGGTTCGCGTAATTCTGTGGGAGAAAAGAGCGATCGAACAAGGGCTCGATAATGTTGCACAAGGCATGGTGGACCACGCGGTCACGATAGGGCGCAGCGCTTATCAGCCGTTCCTTGGGATCGTGAATAATGAAAGTTCTATACGGGCCTGGCCTGTATATACCCTTTGTAAGCTCCTTTCTCAGGCAGACCAGTTCCCTCTCCATATTGAACTCAAAGGCCATTTTCGCAAGGCTCATTGGTTTGGCCCTGGCCGCGCGCCTGGCAGCAAGGACCAGGTTCTCCCACGAGGTTATCTTTGAAAACAGGCTTCCGTATCTTTTCATCCTGTCTGGTTAAAATGGGGCCGGCCGCCCTTCGGCAACCCTACCAGGAGGCCGGCCGCCCTCGTTTTCGACCCCTGCAGGGTCAGGATGGTCCCCTGGACATTGGCGGTCACTCTCCTGGAGGCCCTTGGCCGCCTGGACTCTGAACACACCAGGCCATGTCCTGGCTGAGCGGAGGCCGTTGTTGTTGTTCCGGTCCTGCGGGTTGTTGTTGTTCCGGTTGCCGCCACGGAAGTTCTTCGTGTTGTTGTTGTTCCACGAGGCGCCGCGCAAAACACGGCCACCATCGGCAGGAACCACCCTCTGTCAGCGGAGGCTTTTCAACCATCCGCCGATCATCTTGCCCACATCGTTTATCATCTCGCATATATGCCCATACTTTTTTGCGGAAAGGACCTTCACGTCCAGGCAGAATCTTGTCTGGAAGCGGAGCTTTTCCAGTTGGAGATTCAGTCGCCGCAGCACCCTCTCTTTCTCCTTTGTATACCGCGCTTCTATCAGGCCTTCAAGGATGTCGTAACAGTTGTTCAGTATCCGGTCGCCTAATATGAAACGGGTGTCCCTTGGAAAGCTTTTTACCCTTTCCGTGTACTCAAGTGCAAGACGGTACATGGCCTTGATTACTGGATAGTCTGCATGGCCCCTGCCGTGGTCCTGTCCGCGGGTTCGATCCTTTTTGCCCGTGAATTTCACTTTTCCCTTATTGGTGGATGCGCTTCGCTTATCCACCAATCCACTGTACCTCCTCAAAAATTTTGAAAAATGTAAAATGGTAAAAAATCATAAGGTAACTGTCCTGGCTGAGCGGAGGCCGCTGAAGTCGTGCCGGTCCTGCGGGCCGTTGTGGCTCCGGAGGCCGCCACGGAAGAACTCCGTGAGGAAGAAGCTCCACGAGGCGCCGCGCAAAACACGGCGTTCTTTTGACCCGGGCGGAGTGAAGTCTCCCCTGGCATATCTCTTGTAGGCATCACTGTCATACCGGTCCTGGCACCACTCCCACACGTTGCCGCTCTGCTGAAAGGTACCGAACACCCCCACCCCCTCAGGGTGGTCAAAGACCGGGGCCGTTGCTCCACCCGGCCCTCTCTGTTTATCCCAGCAGACCCTTCTCCCATTCTCCCAGTCCTCCCCCAGGGGTATTTCAGGGCCTTGTATCCTCTGGCTGCAAGCTCCCACTCGGCCTCGGTGGGGAGCCTGAGGCCGGCCCAGGTGCAGTATTCCGCAGCGTCAAGCCAGTTCACATACCGCACGGGGTGGCCGTCCGGGTCTTTTTCCCAGTAGCCCCAGCGTTCCTCAAACTCATCGCCGGTGCCTGGATAGTCTCCGCCTCTGTAGCCAGTCTCCCTCACAAACCTCCTGAACTGGGCAACGGTGATGCAGGTTATGGCCATGTAAAAGGGCCTCACAAAGTGGAGGTGGCGGGGGGCTTCAGAATCATAGGCATCCGGGTCGTCCTCCTTGTTGTTTCCCATAAAGAACCAGCCCCCGGGGACAAGCACCATCTCTGTACCGTCCCTGGGGTTCCTGAAGTACAAGGGGATGCGGCTGGTCTTCATCTCATTGCCTCACCATGCCCTTTTTGGTGGATGCGCTTCGCTTATCCACCACTTCCTAATCTCCAAGCTCGATGGCCGGGGCCGCGCCGAACTCCGGGACCTTTACCTGCTCCTTCAGGGCGGCATCGGCCTCGGTAAAGGAGGCGGACCTTGCCCTCCCCTCTGTGAGCCACCTGCGCAGGGCCTCGATGTTCTCCTTCTGGCTGCTGCTTATGGGCACCACCTCTTCCCTGGCACGGAGCACGTGCAGGATGTCGTCCGTGGTGAACTCCCTGTGGCCGTCATTAAAGGCCCGGACCATGGCGGCGATAATGGCCTGCTCTATCTCGGCACCCACAAAGCCTGCGCTTTCTCCCGCCATGGCATCAAGGTCAAAGTCGTCTATCATTGGCCGGCGCTTTAAGAGGTGTACCTGTAATATCTCCCTTCGCTCCCTGAAGGTGGGAAGGTCCAGGAAGAAGATGGCATCGAACCTGCCGGCCCTTGAGAATTCCGGCGGGATGCAAGAGATGTTGTTTGCAGTGCAGACCACAAAGACCGGCTTCTGTTTTTCCTCCATCCAGGAGAGGAGGGTGCCGAAGACCCGTGCGCCGGTACCCGAGTCCCCGCCCGGGTCTGTGAGCCCCTTTTCCACCTCGTCTATCCAAAGGACGCAGGGGCTCACTGTCTCCGCCAGCCTCAGGGCCTTCCTGATGTTTTCCTCGCTCTGCCCCACCAGGCTCCCGAATACAGCGCCCATGTCAAGCCTGATGAGGGGCTGGTGCCACAGGCCAGAGACCACCTTGGCGGTAAGGCTCTTTCCCGTGCCGGGGATGCCGATCAGGAGCAGGCCCTTTGGCGGTGTAAGGCCGTATTGCAGGGCATCCTCCGAGAAGCAGCCTTCCCTTGAGTGAAGCCATGCCTTGAGCACGTCCAGCCCGCCCACCTGGTCTATGGTCTCTGTGGCGGAAAAGAACTCCAGGGCGCCGCTCTCCCTGATGATGGCCTTTTTCTCCCGGGTGACCAGGTCAATGGCCTCCTCGTCCAGCACGCCTTTTTGCACCACGGCCTTGGCAAATACCCTCTGGACCTGGTTGGCGGTCATGCCAAGGGCGCTCCTGATCAGTTTCTCCCTGCCGGAGTGTGTCAGATTCACCCTGATGTTGGGGATATGCTCAAAAATGTCGAGTATCTCTCTTATCCCGTTAAAGTCAGGCGGAGTGAAATCGATTACATAGACCATGTCCAAGATCTCCTCGGGCACCTTGCCCTGGCAAGAGGTAATGATAATGCTCTTTTTGGTCTGCTTGAGGGCCTGGGCAAGGTTCTTTACCTTGCGGATCACCTGGGGATTTTTCTCCCAGAGACTGTGGAAGTCCTTGAGGACAAAGACAGCAGGCTCATTGATCCTGCTGATGAGCTCAAGGGCCGAGATGGGGTCCCTTGCAGGCCTGTCCACCCTGCCGGTGGATTCGGTCAGAGGCATAAGCCCGTCGGCAATATCCCAGGAATAGGCAGTCTTGCCTGCCTCCCTGCAGGCCCCTGTGATCTCTTTCATGACCCGCTCTTCCTCGGGTGTGACGATGTAAAGCACCGTAAACCTTGCCCTGAAATAAAGTATCAGTTCCTCTTGAAACCGGGTTAATCTTGCCGCCATTTCAGTCTCCCCCTTTCCTGGCCTTCTAAAATACCATGCGCCTCACTGTGAGGTGGATGGTGTTATCCTCCTCCTCTTCTTCTTCCACTAGGTCAAAGCCCTGCTCCTTCATACGCTCCATCACCGCATGATAGGCATATCTCTGCTGTACCTTCTTGAGAAACGCGTCCCGGTCAATATTGTGGATGCCGTACCAGTCCGCCACCATCTCATAGGTATTGCCCTGTTTTCTGAAACCCAGGTCATAGCCGGGATTTCCCGTAGGTATCATCACATCCACCTCTGTCTCCTGTCCTCCATATCCCCTAATGCGGACCTTTCCCGGCTTGGGCTCATAGCCCAGGTTGCGCAGGGCCTGCACGATATGGTTCTTTTTGGACAATTTCGTCTTCATCCTGGTGAAATGAGACATCTCCCTCCTCCTTTTATCTTGTTTTTTGAGTTTTCAGCTCAACTTTCTAAGTCAGCTTAACAGTCCGGGAGCTAAGTAAATATCCGGCTGACCCATCCAGCCCCGACTATTTTCCAAAAAAAGCGGGACAGTTTGCGGCCTCAATCATCGGAAATTGTCAGCCGAGAAAAAAGACAAGGTATCTCCCTAATCCCTGAACCGATTTCCTGTCATCACCCATTTGATGATTTGGTACAGGTGCAGTATAGTAATTATAATGAGTAGCCAGATCGTTTACCACACAGGATATTTCACTAAAGTTTGACAAAAAGCCTATTATTATGTTCACAATTACATAATTTTTTTATCATACCATTTTACCGGGCGACAGGAAGGAGTGATCTCTTGTGAAAAACACCGCTTGTGCCGGCCGACAACAAAATGGACAGACAAAGTAAACTGACGTTAAGAGCAAGGAGCACTGATTATGAATGATTCGCCGTTTATTCTCTGGTTCAACGAAATCGGGATCAAAGACGTACCTTTGGTGGGAGGAAAGAACGCATCTCTTGGCGAGATGTATCGGCACCTTACCGAAAAGGGTGTGATGGTGCCGAACGGCTTTGCCATCACTGCCTATGCCTACAAACATCTCCTTAAAGAAGCGGGTATCGAGCAGGCCATACGGGATGCGCTGGAGGGTCTGGATACCCACGATATTGCCGATCTCGGCAAAAGAGGGGAAAAGGTCAGGAACATAATTCTGAACGGGAAGTTTCCTCAAGATCTGGAAGAGGCTATCAAGGACTCATATTCCATGATGGAAAGGATTTACGGCAAGGATGTCGATGTTGCCGTAAGGTCGTCAGCCACTGCCGAAGACCTCCCTGACGCATCCTTTGCCGGACAGCAGGAGACATATCTGAATATCAGAGGGCCTGAGATGCTCCTTGAGGCCTGCCACCGCTGCTTTGCCAGCCTGTTTACCAACCGGGCCATTTCCTACCGCCAGGACAAGGGTTTCGGGCATTTCGATGTCTATCTCTCCATAGTGGTCCAGAAGATGGTTCGGAGTGACAGTTCCTGCTCGGGAGTCATATTTACTATAGACACCGAGAGCGGCTTTGAGAATGTAGTCTACATTACCGGGTCCTGGGGCCTGGGTGAAAACGTGGTCCAGGGTGCGGTAAACCCCGATGAGTTCTATGTGTTCAAGCCGACGCTGAAGGAAGGTTACAGCCCGGTGGTGAGCAAGAGACTTGGGCTCAAGCAGAAAAAGATGATCTACACGACTGACCCCAAGGAGCCGGTGAAAAACATAGCCACTACCGACGAAGAACGCAGCCGTTTTATCCTTTCGGATGAGGAAGTCGTTACACTGGCCAAATGGGCATGCATTATTGAAGATCACTACGGCAAACCCATGGATATTGAATGGGCCAAGGACGGTGACGGAGTTAAGGTCGGGTCGGGCGGGCTCTTTATCCTTCAGGCCAGGCCGGAGACGGTACATTCACAGAAGGACAAAAACTTCATGGAGACCTATCACCTTAAGGAGACCGGAGACGTTCTTGCCACCGGAAAGGCCGTGGGCACCAAAATAAGCCAGGGCAAGGTCAATATTATCGAGGACGCCGGCAAGATCCTTGAATTCAAGGAGGGTGAGGTGCTGGTGACCGACATGACCGACCCGGACTGGGAGCCCATCATGAAGATCGCTTCTGCCATTGTCACTAACCGGGGCGGACGCACCTGTCATGCAGCCATAGTTTCCAGAGAGCTTGGCATCACATGTGTTGTGGGCACCGAGGATGGTACTGAAAAGATGTCTACAGGTCAGGATGTCACCGTCTCTTGCGCAGAAGGTGAAGAAGGGCGGGTCTACAACGGCCTCCTGGATTTTGAAGTCCAGCGTATTGATTTCAGTGAGGTGCCCAAGACCAAGACACACATCATGATGAATGTCGGGATCCCGGAGAAGGCATTTACACAAGGGCAAATACCCAATGAGGGAGTCGGACTCGCACGTCTTGAATTTATCATCAACTCCCACATAGGCATCCATCCTCTCGCCCTTCTCAACTATGCAGAACTCAAGGAAAAGGCAGCATCTGATAAAGAAATTAAGGAAGTAGTGGATTCCATTGATGCAAAAACTGCCGCCTATGATGACAAGTCCAGGTTCTTTGTGGATACCCTGGCCCAGGGTGTGGCAACCATTGGAGCAGGGTTTTATCCCAACGACGTCATTGTGCGGCTCTCGGACTTCAAAAGCAACGAATACGCCAACTTGATCGGTGGGCATCAGTATGAGCCCGTTGAAAGCAACCCCATGATCGGGTGGCGCGGCGCTTCCCGTTATTATGCAGAGGTCTTTGAGCCCGCCTTTGCACTGGAGTGCGAGGCGCTCAAGAAGGTACGTAACGAAATGGGGCTTACGAACGTAAAGGTCATGATCCCATTCTGCCGTACTGTTGAAGAGGGGAAAAAGGTCATCGAAGTCATGAAAAGGCATGGCCTGGTACAGGGAGAGAACGGCCTTGAGGTCTATGTCATGTGCGAGATCCCGAGCAACGTCATCCTTGCAGACCAGTTCGCCGAGATCTTTGATGGATTCTCAATAGGATCGAATGACCTGACTCAGCTCACCCTCGGGCTGGACCGCGACTCTGAGCTGGTATCACACATCTACGATGAGCGCAACGAGGCGGTAAAGCGTCTGGTCCGCCAAGTCATCAACACCGCCAGGAAGGCGGGACGAAAGATCGGCATATGCGGCCAGGCCCCAAGTGACTTTCCTGATTTTGCGGCCTTTCTGGTTGAGTGCGGCATAGACTCAATGAGCCTCACGCCTGATACGGCAGTAAAGACCAGACTGATAGTGGCTGACAAGGAAAAGGAACTGGGGATCAAATAAATCCTGAAAAAGTAAAGATCGCATCCCTTTGTGTTCTTTAGTTGCGTGTGAAACTTCAGATTTAAATCATGTCTGTAGATCAGGAACTGACCCTTTGCGGCCGGATTGAGCGGGTTACATACGCCTCGCCTGATACAGGCTTTGCCGTTCTCAGGATACACCCTGCCAAAGGAACGAGGTTCACAGCCGTAGGCCATGTGCCTGATCTGTTGAATCAGGCCGGCCTGGAAGGTACGGAGTTCCAGTTTTACGGATACTGGACCGTCACAAAGTACGGCAGGCAGTTTGCCTTTTCAGGCTGTCAACTCGTGGGAAGCGAACTCCTTTTCTTTTTGTCCAGGATAGTAAAGGGATTGGGGAAAAAGCTCGCACTGCAACTCATGGAACGTTACGGTGAGGAAGAGCTGATACGGATTCTGGACCACGAGCCGGAAGAACTTCTCAAGGTCAAGGGGATCAAACAAAAGCGTCTCGCCCTTATAACACGCTCCTGGCACAAGCACAGGAACCTGAAAGCACTTTCAGAGTATCTGACGGGACACGGCGGAAAGATAACGCCCAGCCTTTTAATAAGGATATACAATCACTTCGGCGACCGGGCGCTTGAGACCGTAAAGAGAAATCCTTACAGCCTGACCGAGGTCCGGGGCATAGGTTTTAAGACAGCGGACAGGATTGCCCTTGGACTCGGAATCAGGCCCGAATCGCCCGAAAGGATCCGGGCCGCTGCCAGTCATGTACTTGTCGAGGCTGCGGAGACCGAAGGCCACAGCTATCTTTCTGAGGAGACCTTTATCCAGGCAGTAAAAGAGGTGCTTTCATCAGATGAAAAGGCCCCGGGGGAATCCCTGATAAGGGGGGTGCTGAAGCCCATGATCCTGGACGGTACCTTAGTGCAGGATGACAATGGAAAGACCGGCCTTTCCGCCTATCGCTATATGGAGGACTGGCTCAGGGATTTCTCTGTTGCGCGATCAAAAGCGTGCAGGAGGCCGGTCATCCCTGTTGATGTGGTTAAGGAATTCCTTGATCATTATGAGGATGTCACTGGTATTGAATTTGCCCCTGAACAGCAGGAGATAGTGCTACGGGTCGCTACCGAGCCCAGGTTGATCTTCGGCCTCGCCGGTTATGCCGGCACAGGAAAAACTACGATCTGCCGGGCTATGCTGGATCTTCTCTCAAGGCATTATGCCGACAGGGATGATATAGTCTGCTGCGCCTTTACCGGTATGGCCTCAGCAAGACTCGGAAAGGCCACCGGGTACAATGCCATAACGATCCATAGCCTCCTCAAGTACAAGGGCGAAGGGAAATTCGAGCACGGGCCGGAAAATCCATTACCCCACAAGGTGGTTGTTTTGGATGAGGCGTCCATGGTAAGCCTGCCCCTTTTCTATCGCCTTGCCAAGGCCCTGAAGCCAGAGGCTCTGCTGTTGCTGGTGGGGGACCCGGCCCAGCTTCCCCCGATTGGGGCAGGAAACATCTTTGGAGACATGCTGGCCGCAGGGTTGATATCCGCGGTGCATCTTACCCGTATTTTTCGCCAGAGCGAGGGGAGCGTGCTCACCCTTTTTGCCAATGAGATCCGTCAGGGGAGGGTCCCTAAAGGAGTTGAGGCACCGGGGTGGAGCGACTTTTCATTCGAGAAGATAGAGCGTCACAATATCTATGCCCTGAAAAAAGACCGGACGGAAAGAGAATTAAAGCTCCTGAGAGAAGAAAACAATCAGGCCATCCTTGATCGTATCCTTGGGCTTGCCAGGGAATACAAGGGGCGTCTCAACCATCCTGTATGGGACTTTCAGGTGCTCACCCCGATGAGAGTGGGTCAATTGGGTACGGAGATATTAAATACGAACCTTCAGGACATCCTTAATCACAAAAGCGGCGATGTAACCAGGGCAGGCATAACAATAAGAAAGGGGGACAAGGTAGTCCATCTCCAGAACAGGGATATGCAGGTAATGACCTGGGCCAGGTTTATTAAACAGGGAAAAAGGTTCGAGCCCGAGGAGTTCAGGAGGATCTTTAACGGCTATGTCGGTCTTATTTCAGAGATAGATCCTGAGACCGAGCAATTCTACGTGGTCTATCCGGAAAGAATAGTTGTGGCATACTGCTTTGACCATCTCGGCGATATAGTAGAGCTGGCCTATGCCCTGACAGTACATAAGGCGCAGGGAAGCCAGTACCGTATAGTTGTCATTCCTCTTACTAATTCCCACTTCATAATGCTCAACAACAAGTGGTTCTATACAGCCATAACCAGGGCCGAGGAGAAAGTGTACCTGATCGGCCAGAAGTATGCCTTGAGACGGGCCTGCACCAACATGGAGGGAGTCAAACGCCAGACCTGGCTGGGGCTGCTTGGAGCAGAGAATGCGGTTGACTGTTTTTCCTTTGACCACGTATATTGACCGGGATGTATCAACGTGGTAGGAACAACTGACCTGTCGTTTAAGATAGTGTAAGTAGTAAATATCCGGTGAACCCGTTATATCCTGCCTTGAAGCGGTTACCTTTTTCCGGGTTTCAAAGCTCGCTCATCGCGGACCGGAGAGGCAGTGCAATCCGGCCCGCGATCGAAACCCTGCAAAAGGCAAACCGCTCCTGCGGCAGGGCGCGGATGGCAACCGTTTACTGGCAGGAGATATTTCTTTGAACAGTTTAACGGAAGCCCCCGTAGTTTTCTCGGCTTTTGCTGTGGGGGAAACTACATCGCCTGAGCGCTGCGTAAGGCGAATGCGGAGGGGGCAGGACATCCCCCGTGTCAAAAGCCTTAGAAAACAAGGGGCTGAATGGTGGAAGTGAAAAGAAATATCCCCTTTCAGTGAACGGTTACGTGAGACCACGGGTTCATAAGAATATTTACTGTAAGTATTAATGGATCTCACCAATAACAGGAACAAGGCACGGAATTTTGCAAGATGGTTTCAGGGGCTGAGAGATGATTATAATTCTAAAACCGGATACAGATGTTCCGGGACCCGAGTATGAAAAAATAAGCACTTACCTCAAACAATTCCATGACATCAAAGTCAAACTGGTGGAGCTTCAGGGTGAGACCAGGACGGTCAGGGAAATCCACCTCATCGGACCAACACATGATATACCGGAGGAGGTCCTGACCGGCATGACCGGCGTCGAGCGGGTAATCAGGGTCTCAAGCAAGTACCGGCAGATCGGCAGATACGACTTAAAACTTGTGCCGGCAGGTTTTACCTATCAGGGTATAAAGTTTGACCAGAAGACCCTTCATATCTTTCCCGGACCGTGCGCTGTTGACACACTTGAGCATGCAGAAGAAACCTTCAAGTTTCTTAAGAGTCTCGGGATAGAGACCACCAGAATGGGTGCTTACAAGCCACGGACCAGCCCCTATGATTTCCAGGGGCATGGGGCCGAGTGCCTGCCGTGGGTCTTTGATCTGGCCGGCAAGTACGAGATCAAAATCATTGCCATGGAGGTCCTGCGGGAGCAGCACATTGATGAAATCAGGGAGGCCCTGGAGGCTGCGGGAAAGCCCACCGGGGTCATGCTTCAGATCGGGACCCGGAATGCACAGAACTTTGAGCTGCTTAAGGCCGTTGGATCTCAGGATGAGTTACCTGTGCTGTATAAGCGGGGCATGGGACTCACCCTTGAAGAATCCCTGAATGCCTGTGAATACATTGCCAGTGAAGGCAATCGCCAGATAGTATTTTGCCTGAGAGGAGTCAAGTCACAGCTTGGCCTGCCCCATCGCAACATAGTGGATTTTATACATGTGCCGGTGGTTCAGAGGCTGACCAGGCTCCCTGTATGTGTGGACCCCAGCCATTCTGTAGGGTCAAAGGAACACTCCCCTGACGGGTTGCTGGACATATTTAATGCAGCTGCACAGGGCATCATAGCCGGTGCCAACATGATCCTGGTTGAATGCCATCCGGAACCGGAAACCGCTCTGTGTGACGGGCCGCAATCGCTGACATTTCCTGAACTCGAGCAGTTTATAAATGATATGTCCATCGTACGGGAGGCCTATAAAAAACGAATAAATGCATACTCCCAGGGTATGTTCAAGGAAATGACAAAGATATAGACGTTTACAGGTTTGCATTTATGCCATGCGGGGTTGTTTTGAAAAATGAGCATCGAACGTTCAGCAGCTATTTCTGCTTCTTCATCTTTTCCCATTCAACGTTCGATGTTGGACGTTCGATGTTCGATGTTCATCTTTCTTCAGTCTCTCCCGGGCAAAAACAACTCAGCGTTTATGGGTCCAGTCCTGCCTTGGATTATGATTATATACGCAGAAATCCCTCTTCATTAACTCCTCTCTCACTGCCCCCACGAGATAAAGCGAGCCTGCCACGCAAAGCAGATCCTCCATACTGCAGATTGAAAGGGCCTTATCCAGTGCATTTTTCCAGTTCTGCTCCATGATCGCATCTTTCGGGATATCATTTCGTCCCCACCTCTCCAGCGTGACCGGTATCCTGGGACCAGGAGGCTCTGTGATGACGATTTTCCCGAACAGGGGTGCTATCTCCCTGAGCATGGCTGCAAAGTCCTTGTCTCCGCCTTCGTCAGAGCAGGCCCACAGGAGAGTATGCCTGCACATCCCATTGTTCCCTGAGATCCTATTCAACTGGCCAAGAAGATCTTTGAGTGACCGTACGCCGCCTATGTTGTGGGCCCCGTCGAGCAACACCCTGCGGCTTCCCATCAGCAGTTCCCCCCTGCCAGGCCAATAGACGCTTCTGCATCCATTTCTTATCGCAGTATCAGTGACCTTGAATCCATGCTTCATCAATCCCTCGCAGGCCGCTATGGCAAGGCCGGCGTTTACAGCCTGATGCCTGCCTCTCAAGGCCGGATCCAACCCGTTGATTTCGAAAAATTCCCCTTTATAGTCGATCCCCGAATTTCCATGCCCTTTAATGTCGAAATCCCGGCCAAGTTGCCGGACGGGTACGTTCAACTCAAGACATCTGTCCAGTATCACAGAGAAAGCAGGCTGCTCCCTGACCCCTGTGATCACCGGCACACCTTTCTTAATGATGCCGGCCTTTTCCCTGGCTATTTCAGGAATACTACTGCCCAGAAAGGACTGGTGCTCCAGAGAGATATTTGTAATAACAGAGACCAGGGGATTGACTATATTGGTGGCATCCAGCCTGCCTCCGAGACCGGTCTCAAAGATTGCCAGGTCCGTTTTCTGTTCCGCAAACCAGACCATTGCTATTGCAGTAGTAAACTCAAAATAGCTGAGCTCATAACCCGTTTCCAGGAAATCTCTGATCTTCCAGACCTGTTCGCTCAACTCCTCCTCAGAAATCATGATATCTCCTATCCTGAATCGTTCCCTGAGAGATGACAGGTGGGGTGAGGTATAGAGACCTGTTCTGTATCCAGCGGCATTTAGAATACTTGCAATAACGGCGCTTACAGAGCCTTTTCCATTGGTACCGGCAACATGGAGACAGGGATAACCCTTTTCAGGATTGCCGAGCGCTTTCAATATGCCTGTCATCCGCTCAAGGCCCAGGCGAAAACCATGAAACTGGAACCTATCCAGATAGGCCAGGGCAGCCTTGAAATTGTATTTGTGCGAAGGCATGGCTTTTTGCAGTGTAATCATGCATGAAAAAAACATGGATTTCTGTATAATTTATCAGTGTGCAAAATCATGATGATTTACATTAACATACTTTTGGTGTGCCTGCTTTCTGCATGCCAGCCCCCTTTTATGGATTCATCTCTTGGCAAGTCAGGATGCAGGCGGTGTCACGATGTGCAACTGGATCCCGCCCATGATATCGGCTGCAGATCCTGTCACCACGGGAGGCCTGAAGGTTATAGCCGCGCCCAGGCCCACAAGGGCCTGATTCCCATGCCGTCCCACCCGTCCCTCATGGCCCGCACCTGCGGAAGATGCCATGCCGGGGAAGTGACTGTAGCCGGTTCCTCGATCCATTTTACCCTGTCAGGTATGATCGGGACGGTGTGGTCCGGTTTCTTCCCTGGTGAGCAGGTACCGACTTTGCTGGAATTACCCATAGAAGAGCCTCCCTGCACTGAAAGGGGGCTTGTTTCGGATGCACTCAGGAGGAGGTGCCTTCGCTGCCATGTTTATTACCAGGGTGATGATTACACCGGTACTGCTCGCGGGACCGGCTGCGCTGCATGCCATCTGGGCATCAGGGCCGAAAGGCCCTGGGATCACAGGTTCCGCAGGAAGGTGCCGGATACCCGGTGTCTTTCCTGTCACTATGGAAATTTCGTTGGTTGGGACTACTACGGCCGGTTTGAGATGGACTACGAAGATGATTACCGTGTACCTCTGGTTGAAGGTGAGCACATCCAAAGGCCCTATGGCATGGAGTGGCATAATATGACCCCTGATGTACACAGGACGGCAGGTATGGTATGTACGGACTGCCATTGTTCAGGGCCGTGCGGGGACGAGAAGCGGGATGTAAAATGTCTGGACTGCCACCTGGGAGATAAAACAGGATCTCATCCAGGGCCGCCCATGGACCGGAAACGTATTGGTCACAGGCCGGAAGACGCAGACCTCGTTGCCTGCGCTGCATGTCATGGGTTATGGGCTGTCCGGGACCGGGGGAGGTCTCTGATCAGACAGGATATGCCGGATTTTGATGACTGGAGTTACCTGGCGGTCCAGGGCAGCAGTGAGATCGAGGCCGCTGTGAAGAACTACGTTAATCTGCCGTATGAAGACTGGATTATACCCAGGATGGTTGACAAGATAACCGGCGAGTACCGGCAGGGTCTGTGGTTTGAAAGTTTCACCGAAAGGCGTTGGAGCCCGGTAAAATTGGGGGAGGATGCTCATGGACGCCTTGTTGTCATTCGTCCTGTCCTGGACCTCTCTCTTTCTTATGTCGATTCTGACGGTGTGGTGCGTTTTGATAATCTGCGACCGAAAACCGTAGATGACGACCTGAGTTCAGGGAATGCTGCCCGCCCTGATGCCTTGTCTTTCTGGCTTCCTTACTCCCCCCATACCATAGGGCCGTCTGATGCCTTCAGGACCATTTATGTGCAGTCCTGGCTGAATAGACGGCTTTCGGAATCAAATGATGTAAATATTCGGTGAAACCGTTATATCCTTTATATCCTGCCTTGAAGCGGTTACCTTTTTCCGGGTTTCAAAGCTCACTCATCGCAGACCGAAAGGGGCAGTGCAATTTGGCCCGCGATCGAAACCCTGCAAAAGGCAAACCTAAATATTCGGTGAAACCGTTATATCCTTTATATCCTGCCTTGAAGCGGTTACCTTTTTCCGGGTTTCAAAGCTCACTCATCGCAGACCGAAAGGGGCAGTGCAATTTGGCCCGCGATCGAAACCCTGCAAAAGGCAAACCGCTCCTGCGGCAGGGCACGGATGGCAACCGTTCACGGGAAGGGGATATTTCTTTGAACAGTTTAACGGAAGCCCCCGTAGTTTTCTTGGCTTTTGCTGTGGGGGAAACCCCGGCTCCTGAGCGCAGCGAAGGAGAACGGGGAGGGGGCAAGACTCCCCCATGTCAAAAGCCTTAAGAAAACAAGGGGCTGAAGTGTTAAGTGAAAAGAAATGTCCCCTGCCCGTGAACGGTCTGCACAGTGGATTTAAACTGATCACAGGGGAGCTTCTTTATGGAGACGATTTGCGTCAGCCCCGCAAGTTTTCCTGGCCTTTGCAGCAAGGGAAACCCCGGCTCCTGAGCGCAGCGAAGGAGAACGGGGAGGGGGCAAGACTCCCCCATGTCAAAAGCCTTAAGAAAACAAGGGGCTGAAGTGTTAAGTGAAAAGAAATGTCCCCTGCCCGTGAAC
>PQXD01000025.1 GCA_003194485.1 Deltaproteobacteria bacterium | reverse complement strand
TAGAAAAATTGAGGAGTTGACTCAAAAAATGGTTGCTCTATGAAAGAATCTTCAGACCAATGGCAGTAATTGTATGGCAAGCAGCCTACCCGGTGCTTGCTGCCTGTATCTTATATGAAATATCCAGTGAAACAGATTATCCCGGATAATACAGGATTGATACTCTGAAAAAAATACCATATCATAAATCGCAGCCGGTCACACAGGGGAGCTCCTTCTTTCAACATGCTCCCGCCCCTTGTTTTCTTAAGGCCTTTGCAGCACGGGAGACCCTCTCCCGTTCTCCTCCGCTGCGCTCCGGAGCCGGGGGTTTCCCATGCTGCGAAGACCAAGAAAACTACAGGGCTGACGCAAATCGTTTCCAGAAGGAGCTCCCCTGTGACCGGTTGCTGCAGAAGCGGTTTGCCTTTTGCAGGGTTTCGATCGCGGGCCGGATTGCACTGCCTCTCCGGTCTGCGATGAGTGAGCTTTGAAACCCGGAAAAAGGTAACCGCTTCAAGGCAGGATATAACGGGTTCACCGGATATTTACATCCTATGAGCGACTTTTCTTATGAATTCAGCAGACTGGGCCTTTGCGATCTTGACGATTTGGTTGTCCTTGAAAAGATCTGTTTTCCCCACGCATGGACCGAGCAGCAATTCTGGCTGTGCCTCAAGCAAAAGGAGTATTATATCTTTGGACTCAAAAAAGAGGGCAAGCTGGCTGCCTATTTGTCTTTTCATCATGTAGCCGACGAAATGGAAATACTGAAGCTGGCCGTCCACCCGGCACACAGGCGCAAGGGCTTGGGTAAATATCTTCTCGGGCTTGTATTGCAGAATTGTATGAAAATGGACATAAAAAAGGTGTATCTGGAGGTGCGGAAATCAAACATTTCGGCCCATGCCCTGTACGCCGGATTTGGTTTTATTCAGATAGGCGTCAGGAAAGATTATTATTCGGACAACAATGAGGATGCCATAATTCTTTTCCTGGACCTTGGCGGAGTCGTCCAGTTCTGAGCATTCCTTGTTTGTTTGCGCGGTTCATTATTATTCAGGAAAAGTGACCTGTTTCCCCATGACACCCATTGGTGCCTGCAGAAGACTATGGTAGAAGCTTTCCATTGTGCCGATCAGAAAGACCGGGCGATCTCACTTTGTGAACGGATACAGACATTCATAAGCAATGAAAAAAAACTGCATAGTTCCCAAAAAGATTAAAGGGACTATCTTGGCATTTCTCCTGTGGCCAGTATTATTGACCCCGCTCCATGCCGAAGAGAATAACGCAGATATAGCAGTAATAGTTTCTTCGCAGATCAGGCCCTATGTAATGGCCCTTGAGGGACTGCGCTCCGGCCTTCAACAACCCTTGATAATATACTATCTGAATTCAAATCCAAAACTCATACGTCATAATTTAAGCCGAAAATGCTATGACCTGCTGATAACCATAGGGCCGGAAGCGTCCATCCTTGCCTGGTCAATCTTAAATCCTGATGACAAGAAAATTGTCCTCATGGTCCTCGATCCACAAAAACTGCTGACGGATCCCGGAGTGCATGGAGTGGACCTGAGGATACCTATTAAGGAACAGATGCGTCTGATAAAAAAACGGCTCGGGGGCAAAAGAAAGATCGGAATACTTTACAATCCCGCAGAAAACAGGGAATGGGTAGAGCAAGCGCAAAAAGAAGCCTCTGGACTCGGGATGAGCGTCATACCTCTAATGGTCCAAAAACGAAATGAGATCATAAAGGTCCTTTCCTCTGCATATCAAAATATTGACACGCTTTTGTTCATTCCTGATTCTACGGTAATTTCAACCGCATTATTGACACATCTGGTTAAAGAGGCACTGCTCCACGGAATTGCTGTTGTGGGCTATAACCACTTTTTCGTGGAAATAGGGGCGGTTATGGCCTTTAATATAGATTATGAAAAAGTGGGGATTTTAGGTAGCAAACTGGCAAGAGATATCATGTCCGGTTCTCAGTGCGGACTTTTTCCTCCTCCCTTTGAGGTAGAATGGAATGAAAAGGCATGGAAAACGATTACCGAATACTTAAGAAGAGTTGGGGCGTCCGGGCCTGAAGGAGAAGTGCCGTGAGGGCCTTGACCTTTCAGCAGAGGTTGTTACTGGGGGTATTGCTGTTACTCGGTGTTACAACAATTACCCTTGGCATGGTCGGAGCCCACCTGGGTGAAACTTTTTTGCGTATCCGATTTGAGGACCGCATGGCCTTTCTGGCTAGATATCTGGCGCTTAACTCTGAGGTAGGTATGCTCATAGGCGACCAAAAGATGCTTGAGCGTCTGGCAAACAATCTCCTCTCAGAAAAAGACGTCGTTCAAGTCCTCATAGAAGATGCTAATGGTGAGATTCTGGTGAATGTGAAATCCGGTCTTCACGCTCAATCAAAAGAGGCCGTTGCCGAAATACGGCTCAGACAACAGGAGGAAGACCAGGCCTTCTGGGGCTCTTCAGCGCAAAATCAAATGCTCGGTAAAATACACGTAGTTTACACTACCTCAGGAATCGACGAACTGCTGGCCAAGCTCAGGACAGGATATACTGCGGCTGTTATTGTTCTGGCAGCAGTTGGACTATTGGTCTTTTTCTTCTTCAGCCGTTCACTGGCAGCACCATTGAAAGAACTCGTTAAGGCTTCAAGGATGGTGGCAAAAGGAAACTTAAACACCCGTGTCGAACCAGGTTCACTGCCGGAGACCAACGAACTTGCTGAGGCCTTTAATCACATGATGGTCTCTCTTGCCGAAAGTCGCAGGAGCCTTGAGGAGACATACCAGGAAATGATCCAGCAAAAGGCCCTGGCCGAGGTGGGCCGCTTTGCCCTTACAGTGGCTCACGAGGTCAAAAACCCTCTGGGAATCATTAAAGGGGCCTTAGACATAATTAAAAAACAGGATGTTGATCCCGTGGTTAAATCCACCATGATTGAATATGTGGACGATGAAATAAAAAGGCTGAATCGACTCATCCAGGATTTTCTGGACTTCTCCAGGCCCCGAAAACCCGTATTCAAAAGAACGGAATTAAACACCATGATGAAAGATGTGCTGCAACGGCTCAGGCTGGAATGGGAAGAAAAGGGCATCATTATCGACGCTGATATCCCTGAAGAAAAATGCCTGTCCCAGGCAGATCCGGACATGCTTTCCCAGGCCCTGCTCAATGTCATAAAAAATGCCTGTGAAGCAAGTGACATGGACGGGCATGTATCGGTAAAAAGCAGCTTGTCTCATGGTAATTGGATTGTCCGGATAGCAGATACCGGGAAAGGGATGGATCAGGAGACACAAAAGAGGGCGCTTGAACCTTTTTATACTACCAAGGCCCAAGGCACGGGTCTGGGGCTGGCTTATGCTGCCAGGATCATCCGGATCCATGGAGGTGAAATGAGTTTCAGGGAAAATCATCCCAGGGGGACGATATTTGAAATACGCATTGAATGTAGGGAAAAACAGCTTATTTAGTGATTCAGAAAAGGAGATGATAGAAGGGAATTATGGCTTTCATATTGGTAGTTGATGATGAATACAAAATGCGACACATCCTGAAGATTATGCTGGGCCTTAAGGGGCATAACGTGGAAGGTGCCCAGGACGGTGAAACAGCTCTGGCAATGGTTCGGGAAAGGCCTTACGACCTGGTTATCTCGGATATACGGATGCCCGGAATGGATGGTCTCGTCCTCCTTGATCATATCCAGGCAATGGAATGCCCCTGTCCGGTCATCATCATTACGGCATATGCAACTATTGACTCCGCTGTCGAGGCCATGAAGAAAGGGGCTGTGGACTATATTACCAAGCCCTTCGAGGAGTCACGCATAATACTGACGGTAGAGAAGGCACTTGGCGTATCGAAAATCCTGACGGAGAACAGAGAACTCAAGGAGGAACTGAACAGATCTATAGGTAATGCCGATCTGGTATGCGTATCCAAGGCCATGAAACATCTTTTAAAAGCGGCACAGAAAGTGGCTGTAAAAGCGGATACAACGGTCCTGATTACCGGCGAATCCGGTACAGGCAAAGAAATAGTGGCGAGATTCATCCACCAGAATAGTCCCAGGGCCCAAAGGCGTTTCGTAACACTCAACTGCGCGGCAATAACGGCAAACCTGGTGGAAAGCATTTTGTTCGGTCATGAAAAAGGGGCCTTTACCGGGGCAGACAGACGAAAACAGGGATTTTTCGAATACGCAAGCGGGGGAACACTCTTCCTGGATGAGATAGGGGATCTTCCACTGGAGGTCCAGGCGAAGCTCCTGAGGGCCCTTCAGGAAAAGACCATACAGCGTGTTGGTGGAAATGAGCCCCTCGGAGTGGATGTCAGGGTGATCTGTGCCACAAATCAGGACCTTGAATCCATGGCCAAACAGGGAAAATTCAGGCCGGATCTCTTTTACAGGATTAATGTTTTCCCTCTGCACATCCCCCCGTTAAGGGAAAGAATAGAGGCTATAGTGCCGATGGCGGAGCATTTCATGCGTAAATTCCGTGAGAGGCCTTCAGAAGGACCTCTCCTCACTCAAGGAGCCAAAAGGGTCTTGCTGGACCACTCCTGGCCCGGAAATGTGAGGGAGCTGGCAAACGCCGTGGAGAGGGCCGTCATCATGGCCGGAGAGGAACCTGTAACTGCGGAGCACCTGTCTTTTTTGAGAGCCAACAAGGTGCGGAGCGGATCCGTTGATGCCTGGAGGCTTCCCGCAAGCGGCCTGTCCCTGGAGGCATTGGAGCGCGATCTTATACGTCAGGCCCTGGAAATGACAGATAATAACCAGAGTGCCGCAGCCAGACTATTAGGCCTTACCCGTTCAAAGCTCAGGACCAGGGTAAAGCAGCTGGAGGGATTCAGTTGATGACTGACGACCGGATCTCTCTTATATATCGAATATATCGAAGCATACCCAAATTCCTGGCTCAGGTCATCGCCATCCTGTCGTTCTTCTTGGCAGGCGTTCAGATCGCCAGTGCCATAGATACATCTCTTCTATTTGTAGGTGAAGACCTGTCAGTTCTTACTATTGCATCAAGGAGAGCGGAACCTGTAGAACAGGCACCTGCAGTGGCCCATGTAATCACGAAGGAAGACCTTGAGCGTAACGGGGTCCGAACCCTTGGAGAGGCCCTGTCCATGCTGCCGGGATTTTATATGTCTTCAAAGGAATGGGGTACCCAGCCCTATCTCAGGGGGGTGTCAAACAGCATCCTTTTCCTTTACGATTCGGTCCCCTTGACATCAGACAATACAAAAACCGTCAATCCTCTGGATGAAGAGCTTTTCCTGGGTCCCGTAGAACGTATAGAGGTGATACGAGGGCCCGGCTCGGTTTTGTGGGGTCCTGATGCATTTGCAGGAATAGTTAACATAGTTCCCAAACGCGGTAGAGACGTTGATGGAGTGGAATTGAATCTGCGTGGTGGAACCCCAGACCACGAAGCAGATTTCAATATCAATTGGGGAAGAAATGCAGGGCCCTGGGAGGCATTTCTGTCAATCAGCGCAACAAGGCTTAAGCCCGTACAGGACAAGTATAATATAGTAAGATTCGAAGGAGACGAATCCGGCCCTGTTTCTCCCAGTGAGCGTCTGGGGCATTCAGAGGTGGATGACTCCAAATACGTAGAGGCCGTACTGAACTTTTCCTGGCAGGACTGGCTCCACATATCAGGCAGGTGGTCTGATACAGAGCGTAATTATGTCATGGGGGAACCCGAAACGGATCTTTGCTGGGCCGGGAGACGGGAGTCGCCGTTCAGGTTTGTGCGTCTCGAGATGGAATGGCCTATGGATCGTTCAGATCTGAGACTAAATGCCTATTACAACGAACTGGACTACAAGGAAAAAGAAATAGACCTGTCCTGGAACCCCAAGAGCCATGTAAAATTCGGAGAAATCCTGTATGACAGGGAGCTATGGGACACCAAGGGGCTTCTGACCGTGGGGTTTTCATGCAGATACAATAAAATCACCGATGCCATAGTAAGAAAAGACCCTCTTTCCGACTACCTTAAGCCTGAGAATATCCTTTTTACACCGTCTATAGAGGAAGATGATTTCGACACTTCACTTTGGTCTGTTTTTGGACAGGTTCGGCATCACTGGAACCATCTTGATGCCTGGCTGGGTCTCAGACTGGACGACCACAGCCAGTATAATCAGACAGTAAGTCATAATATGGGAATCAGTTGGTTTCCAAGGCCGTCATGGTATCTTAAGCTGCTTTACGGCAGCGCCTATCGAACCCCATATAATCAGGAACTTGTAGGCCGGGAAGACCTTGACCCGGAACGAATACAAAATCTCAGTATCAACTTTACGTGGTACCCTTATCCACCACTTCGACTTTCAGCCACGGCTTTCTGGAATGAGATACGTCACCATATCCAGGAAGAACCTTACGGGGGTTTTTCAAGGCCCGGGTCTGAAGATATCTATGGAGGAGAACTCGATGTCTCGTGGCAGTTGTCGCGCAGCCTCCGGTTCTGGGCCAATGCAACCGTCCTGTCCCAGGACGGGGATGAAGAGGAATACAGAGCCCTTGATTTTGTATTTTTAAGACCGGATGGTACAAAGGAAGAGCACTATTCCTCTTGGGAAACACCTTTTGACACCGGGCCAAAAAACCTGTTCAATGTTGGACTTCTATGGAATCCTCTGGATCAATTGGATTTCTCTGTCCGCCTGAAATATGCGGATTCAAGGGATTATTATTATAATAAAGGAGGTTGGCATTATTCCACCAGTCCCGCCTGGATTTTCGATACAACCGTCACGGCCCGTGATGTCTTATTCCAGGACCTTGATATCCAGTTGGCGCTGAAGAATGTATTCGACAGGCATTACAAAGTGCCCGGCACATACAGCCCGGTAGAAGCCGCTCCTTTTGAGGCGTACCTGGGACTCAAGTGGCGCTATTGAAGCTACCAATCCACGATTTTTGACGATTCCTTCCTGAGCACCATAGCGTTATTCATGTCCAGTCCCGCTGCGTCCTTATCCCCCAGGCGTTCATAAACTTCTCCTCTCAGTGCGTAAGCAGGGGCATATTCAGGAGCAAGATCGATTGCCTGCGTCAGATACTTCAGTGCCTCATCCAGGATCTCTGCCTTGAACAAAATAGCCCCTTTGTGATAGTAAAAGCGGGCATTTTCCGGTTCACACCTTATTGCAGCGTCAATGTCCTCAATCGCCCCATCATTATCATTTAACCTCAACCGTGCTATGGCCCTTGCCTGATACACCTTGGCGCACTGAGGATCCGCCTCCAATATCTCTGAAAAGACGCAAATACAGCCATCAAAATCCTCATCCATGAATTTAAACTGCCCTTCAATAAAACGCTCTTTCAGATCCTGCCTCATCTGGAATCCTCCGTAAGCCTTATTTTATCTCTGTCAAATCAGCCGGGTTCGCAGAGAAAATTTTTTGTTTCCCAATTTAAAACTCAGCACTCAAAATTCAACATTTTTTCGCAAAGCTACACCAAAAACCATCGTGATTATATGGATCGGAAAGCACTCTAAAACAAAAAGGCCGGGGCAATACCCCGGCCGCAAGGATCAATATTTCTGGAAATTATGAGGCAAAGGCCTTTTCCAGAGGTGGGACCATCTGCTTTTTCCGGCTCATTACACCGGGAAGCCAGACAGTCCGGCCCTCGAGTGCCTTGCCAAAGGCCTTCTCAACAATACCGGGATCATCTGTAACGGCCATGAGATCGGTGCCTTCTTGCATGATATCAGTAAGCATGAGGAAGACGCTGTGACGGTTCCCTTCGGCCTTGACCTTTTCAATCTCAGCGTAGAGATCGTCTCTCATGTTGGCAACCAGGTCCAGAGATACCAGCTCAAGCTGGCCAATGCCCACATTATTGCCGCTCATATCAAAGTCTTTGTAGTCACGGAAGACCAGATCCCTTGCGGGCACGCCTTCCACTGCACTCTTGGCCTTGGCCATCTCCATGCCCCAGTCCAAGGGGTTATCAATTCCGGCTATCTTTGCGAGTGCCTCTACGGCCTTTTTGTCTTCAGGAGTACAGGTTGCCGACTTGAAGAGCACCGTATCGCTCAGGATGGCCGACATCATGATACCGGCTACATTTGCAGGGATCTCTTTCTTGTAAACATCTTCGTAAAGTATGCGGAGAACAGTACCTGTGCATCCATAGGGCATAGCACAGAATAAGATAGGATTAGGAGTGGTAATATCTCCTATCTTGTGATGATCGACTATGGCAAGCAGCTCCCCTTTGTCCCAGTTGTCCGGGGCCTGCTTGATATCACTGTGATCCACCAGCATATACTTCTCGCCAGTCACATCCGTACGAAGCTCAGGGACATCAAAACCAAACTTCTTGAGCACCAGCTCTGTCTCAGGATTGAGATTTCCCTGCCTGCATGGTACAGCATCAACTCCCAGCATCTTCTGCAGTTCCGCCCAAGCGATGGCAGCAGTTATGGCATCTGTGTCCGGGCTCTTGTGTCCAAATACGTAAACAGCCATTTTAACATCCTCCTTAAAAATTTTCGGTAAATTAAAAATTATTAGGGAATTTAGGGAAATTCCAAAATATACGCATTTAATGAAAACGGATTCATTTAAAAAATATTCTTTGAGATAATCACCCCGATCAAAAATATATAACAACTGGATGTCTCATGTAGCACAATACCAATACTTTGCCAAGGACTTTTAAGGCCGCACCGTAAAGATAACTGAATTGGAATTCAGTGAAAACCTGATGAATTGCGGGAACCAAGGGATTATGATATCAACCGGCATTTTTTGTCCAGGGTAAATATCCGGTGAACCCGTTATATCCCGCCTTGAAGCGGTTAGCTTTTTCCGGGTTTCAAAGCTCACTCATCGCAGACCGAAAGAGGCAGTGCAATCCGGCCCGCGATCGAAACCCTGCAAAAGGCAAACCGCTCCTGCGGCAGGGCGCGGACGGCAACCGTTCACTGGAAGGGGATATTTCTTTGAACAGTTTAACGGAAGCCCCCGTAGTTTTCTTGGCTTTTGCTGTGGGGGAAACTGCATCGCCTTAAGCGCAGCGTAAGGCGAATGCAGAGGGGGCAGGACATCCCCCATGTCAAAGGCCTTAAGAAAACAAGGGGCTGAATGGTGGAAGTGAAAAGAAATATTCCCTGCCAGTGAACGGTTACGTGGGACCACGGGTTCAGCGAATATTTACTGTCCGGGAGATCCGATTTCCCGGAAATGTTCCCGTCCGCTGTATCGGAAGGACCTTATCCAAGTAAGGTCGGTTACACTGCAAAAAGTCTTGAAAGCAGAATCCATTGACATCGCAGGAAAATTATTATAGTCGTTATTTTCAAAAAGAGGTGGGTCGCATGTCCGAATTGAAAGATACCATTACTGTTCGCGTTAACGTAAAAATAACCCCTGAATCCCTTAAAACCATTGTTGAAAATGCAAAAAAAGATGTTGGAATGGACCAGAGAGGGGTTTATCGCGTTGATACGGCAGGCAAGGTCGATGAAATGATTTCCCAGTTTCTTCTTGAAAAAGACTTTGAAAGTTATGTAAAGGACATAAAAAATTACAAAAGCCTGGCAATCAAAAACAGGGAACTCCATTAAAGGCGGAGCCGAACGTATCATTTGCTGAGATATTTCTTGAAGTGATTGAAGCTTTGTCATGGCTTTTTCAAAGGAGTTATAAAAATGAAATTTTTCATTGATACTGCAAATTTGGACGAAATTCGCAAGGCAGCGGACCTGGGACTGGCAGATGGAGTGACCACAAATCCTTCTCTTATAGCCAAAGAGAATTGCGCCTTTGAAGACAGGATCAGAGAAATATGCAGTATTGTTGATGGCCCGGTGAGTGCCGAGGTAATTAGCACCGACGCTGACGGCATGGTGAGGGAAGCCGGAAAGCTTGCCGAAATCGCTTCCAACGTCGTTGTCAAGATTCCTATGACCACCGAGGGTTTAAGGGCCACGAAAAAACTGGCGGGCGAGGGTATAAAGACCAACATGACCCTGGTGTTTTCTCCTCTTCAGGCATTACTGACGGCAAAGGCAGGAGCAAGCTATGTGAGCCCTTTTATAGGAAGGCTTGATGATATCTCTCATGAAGGCATGAACCTGGTGGAGGACATAATTCAGATTTTCGATAATTATGCCTTTGACACGGAAATCATAGTGGCAAGCATCAGGCATCCCATACATGTGCTGGATGCCGCAAAGATAGGTGCCGACATAGCAACTATTCCCTATAAAGTAATAGCGCAGATGGCCCATCACCCTTTGACTGACATAGGCCTTGAAAAATTTTTAGCCGATTGGGAAAAGGTGCCGAAATAATATCTGATGGCAGTGACACCCCTTTTCAGACGGTCAGTCCCAGGAATGCAATTGCTTGCGACTTGCATGCTCTTTGTTGTCTGCAATTCAGGAGCGACAAGTGCAGGCAGTATATATTCCTTTGTGGATGAGTGCGGTGTATGGCACTTCAGTAATGTACCCACTGATCCGCGTTATGGCATGGCAACCCGATCCAGGCGCACCTCCCCGCGTGTTTCATGCAATCACGCAGAATTTGAAAAAATTATATCCAGGGCTGCCGCACGCCATGGTCTGGACCCTGACCTGATCAAGGCGATAATACAAATAGAGTCGGGAGGAATTCCGGATGCCCGCTCCCCAAGGGGTGCCATTGGGCTCATGCAACTGATGCCTGAGACATCTTCAAGTCTGGCAGTGTCAAATCCCTCTGACCCCAAGGCAAACATCCGGGCCGGCACCAGATACCTCAGCCGGCTGCTTGAACGATTCAGGGGGAATTTGGTCCTTGCCCTGGCAGCTTATAACGCTGGCCCGGAAAAAGTCGAAAGATATGGAGGAATCCCGCCATTTCCTGAAACCAGAAGGTATGTGCGAGACGTCTTGAAACAATGGCAGAAATACAGAACTGATTGAAGCCCTTACCGGGTTCCAGTCCCTTTCTGAAACATGAAGCGTCTTGATCTTATATTGAGCAACAATCCTGTGCCTATAAGCGTAATGAACACCGAGGAGCCGCCATAGCTGACAAGCGGCAGAGGAATGCCTACCACTGGCATAAGCCCCATGACCATACCTACATTTATCGCCATCTGCCAGAAAAGCATGGCCGTTATCCCAAAGGCCAAAAAGGCCCCGAAACGTTCGTTAGATTGCGACGCTATCAAAAATCCACGGTATAGCATAAGGAAAAATACCCCCAGAAGGATTACCGCTCCTATCCAACCCCATTCCTCAGCCCAGACAGCAAAGGCAAAATCAGTGTGGACCTCGGGGAGAAAGTTGAGGTGGGCCTGGCTTCCTTTCATGTAACCTTTGCCCAGGATCTGTCCTGAGCCAATGGCAATTTTCGATTGTAATATGTGATAACCTACACCAAGAGGATCTCTCCCTGGAAAAATGAAGTCAATTATTCTATCCCTTTGATATGGCTTGAGAAATTCCCATACAAAGGGAAAAGCGGCAAGAGGCGAGGCCAGCAGCAGCAGGAAGGACTTCCAGTGGAGACGGGCCATATACACCAAAGAAGCAAAAATCAGCACCAAAAACAGCGCCGTCCCCAAATCCGGCTGCTGATAAATCAGAAAGACCGGGACAAGCATCAAAAGGACAGGCCGCCATAAATCCTTCAGGCTGTATTGTGGCCTGTCATCATGATAAAAATAACTGCTCAGGACAACAACCGTGGCGAGTTTGGCCAGTTCGGAGGGCTGAATATTCATAAATCCGAGAGAGAGCCATCGCCGGGATCCGCCTGCGGCCTTACCTATAAAGACTACCAGTATAAGCATAAAGACCATAACCAGATATATGTGTACAGAATAGACTGTAAGAAGACGATAATCAAAAAAGACTGCCAGACTCAACATCAAAACAGTGCCTGCTATATACCACTGAAGTTGTTTCCATTGAAAGGGATATCCAGCGGCTGCACTGCCGCTGTTCAAATTGACAAAACCAATGGCCATAAGCAGAAAAACAGATAGAAAGAGCCACCAGTCAAAATGTTCCAGAAATCGTCTGTCATGCATGATCATCTATTCCGTTTATATTGAGGGCAGTATTACGGGGTCCCAGTAAAGGCAGGGGAGATCGGGTTTTAAACCACGTCTTGAAAATCTCACGGGCGATGGGTGCTGCCACGGAGCCGCCGTGTCCGCTATGCTCGCACAACACTGCAACCGCCAGCTCAGGTCTTTCTGCCGGTGCATAGGCAATAAACCAGGCGTGGTCTCTGTGTTTCCATTGTATATTTTTATCCTGTCGGTGTGTATCCTGTTCTATCACCTGCGCTGTACCGGTCTTGCCCGCCACAAGGACATCAGGCAATTTGCATTGGCTTCCCGTACCCTTTTCATCATTTACCGCCCCCACCAGGGCCCTCTTGATCATTCCCAGATTTGATTCAGAAATCGGCAAATTGCTCCTGGGATCACTTTCAAAAGATTTGACGATGCGGCCATCCGATCCCGTGATTTTCTCCAGGTAAACCGGACTGAATAAAGTGCCGCCGTTGGCAACGGCAGATATCAGACAGGCCATCTGCAGAGGAGTTACAAGAGTATAACCCTGGCCTATGGATGTGATGAGGGTCTCTCCTTCCTGCCACGGCTCCTGATATCTTCCGAGCTTCCATTCCGGCGTAGCAATAAATCCTTCATTCTCATCGGAAAGATCGATCCCGGTCTTTGATCCAAGCCCAAAGCCCATGGCGTACTTTGCTATCTTCTCGATCCCCAGCTTACGACCGATCTGATAGAAGTAGATATCGCAGGACTCAACCAGGGCCTTATACAAATCGACCTGCCCATGTCCACGCCGCTTCCAACACCTGAAGACGCTTCTGCCTAAACGGAATCGACCCGTACATTTGAACGACGAATTCTTTGAAACCACCCCCTCTTGTAAAGCCGCTGCAGCAACCACGATCTTGAAAGTCGAACCAGGAGCATATCTGCCCTGCAGGGCCTTGTTTTGCAGAGGCCTTGAGAGAGGATCATTCAATGCTTTCCATTCTTCGTTGTCAATACCCCTGGCAAATGCATCCGGATCGAAACCGGGACTGCTCACCAGGGCAAGTATCCGCCCGGTCTGGGGATCCATGGCAACAAGGGCCCCGACATATCCCTTCATGGCCTCCTCAGAGGCCTGCTGAAGATCCAAGTCAATAGAAAGATGCAGATCTTTCCCGGGAACGGGCGGTTTCTCGTCAATAATTCTTACCAGTCGTCCCCCGGCATCCACTTCCAGCCTTCGTTGGCCCCTTATTCCTGCCAGATCATTTTCAAATCTCTTCTCAATTCCGTATTTCCCTATCAGATCACCCGGACGTGCACCTTTATAGCGTTTTTCTGAAATATCCTCCCGGCTGATTTCTCCGAGATAACCGAGCAGATGCGGGGCAACGCTCCCATATGGATATTTTCTGGCAGGAGTTACCTCAATAAACACGCCGGGCAAACTAAAAAGCCGGGCCTCTATCCTGGAAAGGTTATCCCATTCAGCACCTCTTTTAATTACTATGGGCATGTATTTAGGCCCCTTATTTCCGGAACCGAGACGTGTCCGAATCCCGGCCTCTGTCTCTCCCAGCAAGGGAGAAAGCTCGCGCAGGAGAGCTTCCATGTCCTCTACGTCTTCTTTGACAAGACATACATTGAAGCAAGGCTTTACACCTGCCAGGAGACGCCCCGTCCTATCAAGAATTTTCCCCCGGGGCGGTTGAAGACGCACCGACCTTATTCGATTCCGCTCGGACTTTTCCCTGAAATACTCTCCCTGTACGACCTGTAGATGCCACAGGCGGGCACAAAATATAACAAGGCACAGAAACATGATCAGGACAGCAACATCACACCTTCGCCTGTTTGCCTCCTGGTCCAGCCGGTCAAAGCGCTTGACATGCCAAATTGTCTTGAGCTTAAACTTCACTGTGTTCTTTTATTCCAGGGCGCAGGCCCTCACTAAAAATAAAGGAGCTTGCTTTATCAAAGACAAAAAACCAGAAAGGGGCAAGAACACCATTGAGCAAGGCCTGGGCAAACCCCCAGGGCCACAAGAATTCGGCAGCACCACTGCCGATTGAAAGGACCGACACGACCTCAATACTTAAAAACGAAACCAGGATCACCTGTTGCCATGCCGAGGTACACATTATATGGTTTGAGATATACCTAATCATCAAATATTCACCGGCATATGCCAGGGTATAAAGACCTGCCGGCATAGCTGATAACTGCTCACTGAGGATACCTAATCCCAATACAGCGAGGATACCACCAGGTAAAGGGTGCTGAAACCCGTACCATGCCGTGAGTGGCACCAGGCCGTCCATGCGGATTTGCCCGAACTGGAATAGAGGACCCAAGGCCGTTTCAATTACAAGCAGAATGTACCCAAAAGAAATGGCGATCAAACCTTTTTTCAATGGCGCGACTCCACAAAAGGCTGATTCGTAACAATAATGACTACCTCTTCTATCTTTTTGAGATCAACGGCCGGTGTCACGGTGATTACCTGGAAAAGGTCAGAAATAGAACCCTCAGCTACGGAAGAGACCTTTCCTATCAGAAGCCCCTTTGGAAAAATCCGGTCGGTGCCGGATGTAATAACTCTATCTCCAATCTCAACATCCACTGCTTTTTCCACATAGGCCAGGCGGCATTGCCCTTCGCCCGCGCCCTTTACAATGCCTCTGGCCCTATTTCGTTGTATAAATGCAGCCACTGCGCTGTTATAGTCAGACAACAATAAAACTTTACTGAAATGGAGTGAAGACTCCATTACCTGGCCCGCAACACCCGCTCCGGACAGGACCACCATTCCAGGCTTTATCCCGTCTTTTCGTCCCCGATCCACAGTAATCATGGCCGACCACGGAGCAATATCCACTCCGACCACATTGGCTGTTACTGCCGGAGCACCGACCTCCTCTTTCATTCCCAATAACCTCTTAAGGCGGGCATTGGCGATGAAGGCCTCACGGTACCGGCCGATTTCTTTCTGAAGCCGGACCACCTCTTGACGAAGGGCCTTGTTTTCTGACTCAACGTCCTGAAGAGCTATATATGATCGCCATAATTTCCCCCCCCATCTCATTGGCCTGGAAAGACCTTTTTGCAAATAGCCCGTTAAGTCCACAAAAAAGTATTTTATCGGAGATACAACGGCCGGTGAACCAAAACGCAGGCCCACAACTACAAAGATTAATAAAATCACAACGGCCAGGACTAAATATGCCGTCAAGCGCTTTTTTGAATTTGCGGTGCGAAAAAGCACAATCGATATGCAACCAAAAAGATATAACCGACTGAATTAATGAACCATAACTTCTTTCAGGATATCAAGATTGTCCAGGGACATGCCAGCACCCAAAACCACGGAGGATAAAGGATCATCGGCGATAATTATGGGAAGATGAGTTTCCCCTCTCAGGAGTTTATCCAGATTCTTCAGCAAGGCTATACCTCCTGTCAGGACAATCCCTTTATCAACTATGTCAGCAGCCAATTCCGGGGGTGTCTGCTCAAGCACATTTTTTACTGTATCGACTATCGTATCTATCTGTTCTGTTATAGCCGAACGGACTTCTGACGAATTGATCGCTATGGTCTTGGGCACCCCTGACACCAGATCCCTGCCTTTTATCTCCAACTCCTTATAAGGTTGTTCAGGCATAACATCGCCCAGTTCTATCTTGATTTTTTCCGCCGAATGCTCGCCAATCAAAAGATTATATTTCCTTTTAATAAACTGTAAAATGGCATTGTCCATCTTATCGCCTGCTACACGAACGGATTTACTATGGACAATCCCTGCCAAAGAAATGACGGCTACTTCCGTAGTACCTCCACCCATATCCACTACCATATTTGCAATGGGCTCCGTAATCGGCAGTCCTGCACCAATAGCGGCCGCCATCGGCTCTTCAATGAGGTAAACCTCTCTTGCACCTGCAGACTCGGCGGATTCCCGAACAGCTCGTTTTTCAACCTGCGTAATTCCGGAAGGTACACTTATGTTGATCCGGGGCCGAACCAGGGCCCGGCGATTGTGTACCTTTCGTATAAAATAACGCAACATGGCCTCTGTTATTTCAAAGTCAGCTATTACGCCATCCTTCATGGGGCGGATGGCCACAATATTTCCGGGTGTCCTCCCAAGCATCATTTTGGCGTCTTTGCCTACGGCTACGACCCTGTTTGCCTTAACATCCTTGCGTACCGCGACCACAGATGGTTCCCGCAGGACTATACCTTTTCCCTTTACATATACCAATGTATTTGCGGTTCCGAGATCAATGGCCAGATCGCTTGAGAACCGTCCTAAAAGAGTACCTAAAAACATATGTTATTACCTTAATTAAGTTAATATTAGATTCCTGATGACAATCCGTGCCTTTCTTTCAAGAAATTAAACCACTACCTGCTGAAAGCAGGTAGATTTCTTATACGACTGAAAGTCTAACATGGTTCAATCTTTAGTCATTAGCAATAGTGAAGGCCTCTTTAGGGCTCGCCTTTTCTTGGCTTGC